>CAMZKF010000266.1 GCA_947311095.1 uncultured Flavobacteriales bacterium | reverse complement strand
GTAATACAAAACCTATTCCATATACCAAAAATAGTATAGCAAGTGCTACACTTCTAGCAGGAGAACAATTAGGCTTATCTGTGTTTTATTTAGACGGAGGTTCAGGCGCTTTAAAACCAATAGCAGCTGAAATGATAGCAAGTGCTAAAAAACAAATTAATGCTCCATTGATAGTTGGAGGAGGTCTAAAAACAAAACAAGACATTGAAACAGCTTGGCAATACGGAGCTGATTTAGTAATTGTAGGAACAGCATTTGAACAAGACCCAACAATACTTTCGAGTTTAATTCATGACAAATAATGCATTATTTTGATTATTTATATGACATATTGACTACAAGCAGGTAATGGCAAAAAAATTGATTGATTCGAAAATCAAAAAGAAACTTAAAAAATTCTTATCTAAAATGAGTACAAAAGAGAAAAAAGAAGAAGTTGAAGAGCAAGAGTTGAATAACGACGCTACAACCGATGAAAATATAACCGCTACCGATGAATCAACAATCGAAAAACTAGAGGAAGAGAAAAAAGAATTAAACGATAAGTTTTTACGTTTATTTTCTGACTTTGACAACTACAGAAAAAGAACAGCAAAAGAAAAATTAGAGCTAACTAAAAAAGCTGGAATTGAAGTCATTAAAGACCTTTTAACTGTTGTCGATGATTTTGATAGAGCGATTGAAAACAACAAAAGCGCTGAAGATATTGAAGCAATAAAAGAAGGTTTCGATTTAATTCACAATAAATTCACCTCAATTCTAAAAACTAAAGGATTGAAAGAAATAGAGGCTACAAAAGGAGAAGTTTTTGATGTTGACAAACACGAGGCTATTACACAAATACCAGCACCAAGTGAAGATTTGAAAGGTAAAATTGTAGATGTAATTGAAAAAGGATATGCATTAAACGATGTTGTAATTCGTTTTCCAAAAGTGATTGTAGGGCAATAAATTAAATTTAAAAAGGGACTCCCTTTTAGAATAAGTTTTTATGAGTAAAAGAGATTATTACGAAGTATTGGGAATATCAAAAGGAGCTACGGAAGCAGAAATAAAAAAAGCTTATCGTAAGATGGCCATTAAATTTCACCCCGATAAAAATCCTGATGACGCAACTGCAGAAATTAAGTTTAAAGAAGCGGCAGAAGCATACGAAATTTTAGGAAATCCACAAAAACGTCAACAATACGACCAATTTGGTCATTCAATGGGAAATGGCGGCTTCGGCGGAGGAGGATTTGGCGGAGGAGGAATGGACGTGGACGACATTTTCTCTCAATTTGGAGATATTTTTGGCGGACATAGAGGCTTCGGAGGAGGTCGTCAGAGCAGACAACCTAGAAGAAGAAAAGGCAGCAATCTTAGAGTCAAAATAAAATTAACACTAGAAGACATCGTTAATGGTGTTGAAAAGAAAATAAAAGTAATTAAATTAATTGCAGCTAAAGGGGTAGAATTTAGCACTTGTACTACTTGTGGAGGTTCTGGACAAATTACTAGAGTTACCAATACTATTTTGGGAGCTATGCAAACGGCTTCTACTTGTCCTGCTTGTCAAGGAGTTGGAAAAACAGTAACAAAACGTCCTCCAGGTGTTGACGCTAATGGATTAGAACGTAAAGAAGTTGTGATTCCAATCGAATTACCAGCAGGGGTAGAAGAAGGAATGCAATTAAATGTTCAAGGCAAAGGAAACGATGCGCCAGGCGGAGGTATTCCAGGAGATTTAATCGTTGTGATTGAAGAAATTGAACACGAAAAATTAAGAAGAAACGGAAACGATATTCATTTTGATTTGCACTTAAATTTTATTGACGCTGCACTAGGAACTGAAATAGAAGTTCCATTAGTAAAAGGAAAAGCTAAAATTAAAATTTCAGCAGGAACTCAAAGCGGAAAAATACTACGTTTAAGAGGAAAAGGTATTCCTGAATTGAATGGATATGGAAAAGGAGATCAATTAATCAACATTCAAGTTTGGACTCCTCAAAACCTAACTAGAGACGAAAAGAAAAAGTTAGAATCAATGAGAAATAGCGAAAACTTTAAACCAAACTTAAATAAAGCTAAAAGCTTTTTTGACCGAGTAAAAGAACACTTTAGTTAATGAAATTAACAAAATCTATATTAGCAGGAAGCATACTCTTTTTGGGAGCTTGCAACAGTGAGAACGAAGCTGCTAAAAATGTTTGTGATTGTTTTGACCAAATACACACGATTAGCGCAATGGCAGACGACCAAAAGGAGGTTGATTTAATCGTTGATTCCTGTACTCGTTTATATATTGAAACGCTTAAATCTTTGGAAAACGACCCCAAAAAAAAAGAAGCCTTTGAAAAAGCGTATAGAGCTTGTCAAGAAAAATAAAAAAATGAAGATAGCAATAGGAAGTGATCATGCAGGTTTTGAATTAAAAGGAATTTTGATAAAACACCTTACTGAAAAAGGATATGAACTAAAAGATTTTGGATGCTATTCAAGTGATAGTATGGACTATCCCGATTCGGCTCATCCAGTTTGCGAAAGCATAGAGAAAAAAGAGTCTGATTTAGGGATTCTTATTTGTGGAAGCGGAAATGGAATAACTATGACCGCTAATAAGCACCAAAAGATTAGAGCAGCATTAAGCTGGATTCCAGAAATTGCAAGACTAGCAAGACAACACAACGATGCAAACATAGTTTCTCTACCTGCACGATTTATTACTACGGATAATGCTATCGCTATTGTAGATGCTTTTTTTGAAGCTTCATTTGAAGGAGGAAGACATCAAAAAAGAGTTGATAAAATAGCTTGTTCTTAATTTTTTTTTAAGAACAAGCTATTAGTTTTCTCCTAATTTAAATTGAGTTAGCATTCTTAAAAACAGACTAAGAAAATAAATCTTTGATATCGTTTGTGGTTAAACTCTTCACAAAACTATCGTCGGTTTTTATAATGTCAGAAGCCAATTTCTTTTTGCTTTTTTGATATTCAATTATTTTTTCTTCAATGGTGTCCTTACAAATCATTTTGTATGCCATTACACTTTTATCTTGACCTATTCTATAACACCTATCAATAGCTTGTGCTTCCACAGCAGGATTCCACCATGGGTCAACAATATAGACGTAATCAGCAGCCGTCAAATTTAATCCTGTACCACCAGCTTTTAGGCTAATTAAAAAAACACGAACAGCATCATTATTCTGAAAATTATCAACTTTAGCTTGTCTATTCCTAGTTTTTCCCGTCAAATATTCATAATTTATTTTTTTTGAATCCAACTCTACTTTAATTAAATCTAACATGGTTACAAATTGAGAGAAAATTAAAATTTTATGATTTCCTGTTTTATCTGTTACCGTTCTTATTATTTCATCAATCTTTATTGATTCTCTTGTTTTGATAGCTTCATCTTTAATCAAGACTGGAGAATCGCATATTTGACGTAATTTAGTCAATCCTTCCAATACATACATTTTTGATTTCCCTAATCCATTGTCTTCTATTTTTCCCAAAAGGTAATCCCTATATTTATTTCGATAAGCATCGTAAACTTTTCTTTGAGCTTTTCCCATTTCGCAATACAAAACAGACTCTGTTTTGGGCGGTAACTCTGTAGCTACCTGTTCTTTTGTTCTCCTTAATAAAAAAGGATTAATTATTTGCTGAAGCTCCTTTGCTCTTTCTATGTCTTTTTTCTTATCAATTGGTTCTGCATAATTCTTTTTAAAATCGGCAGGCGTTCCAAATAAACCTGGATTAAGAAATGTCATTTGAGCATATAAGTCAAAAGTATTATTCTCGATAGGAGTTCCAGTAAGAACAACTCTATTTTTCGCTTTTATTAACCGAGTTGCCTTATACCTCTTAGAAGTCGGATTTTTTATGGCTTGAGACTCATCTAAAATAACATAATTAAATGTATGTTTTTTTAAGGTTTCTATATCGTTAACCAATACGCCATAAGAAGTCAAAATGACATCATAGTCATTAAAATATTTTGTAGATTTATCTCTATTGCTACCATATACCACCTTATAATTTAAGCCCGAACAAAATTTATCCATTTCATCTTGCCAATTAAAAATTAAAGAAGTAGGTACAACAACCAAATTTGCTTTTCTATTTTTGACTTTCGATTTATCTTTCAAATATTTAAAAAAACTAATGACCTGAATAGTTTTCCCAAGCCCCATATCATCAGCCAAACAGCCTCCCCAACTAAATTCTTCTAAGAAATTTAACCAACTTATACCCGATAATTGATAATCTCTTAACGTGGCTTCGATTCCTTTAGGTTGTTTTATCTTTTTTATTTTAGTAAATGATTTTAATTTTCGTTTTTTCTCTTTTATTTCATTTAATACATCTTCCGATGCTTCCATGTTTTCAAAAAGTTCATCTACCACAGAAAATAACAGTTTGGGAACTTCTAGTTTGTCCCCTTTAATTTTTCCAGTTCTAAAAAGTCTTTCATATTTTTTGAGCCAATCTTCTGGAAGCACTCCCAAACTACCGTCTCCTAATTTTATATATTTATCTTTTTTTATTATTGCCTTTTTCAAATCTTTAACCGAAACTAAATTATCACCAAATGCAACAGATAAATCAACTTCAAACCAATCTATTCCTGATTTAACGCCTGTATTTATCGTTGGCTTATGAGGATTGTATTTAAACGATGTTAAATCATTAAGCCCAAATACCTCTATATCGTTTTCCTTTAGTTTTTCAAACGCATGAAAAAACCAATCATTTTCCATCATTTCATCAAAATACAAATAGAATATTTGTCTTTCTTTTTGAAGTTCAAAATTTGGATGTAACGCTATAAAAGTCGTTTTGAAATTATTTTCTAAATCCTCATCTCTATTATATTCTATTATTTTTCCATTTTGAATTTCCTGAAGAGGTGTTTCGTCTTGAAGTTCAACTTCTCCTTGCGGATATTCTACAATTGGCTTAAAAATAACGAAAGTATTCATTTCGGAAATATAAACCTTTTGCTTAACACTTATTTTTTTTCCTTGTTTCATTCTTGTAAATAAATCTTTAACTTTAATATCAACCCTATATTTTTTTTGCAATGGAGTTATAAAGTCATTGTAAAATTCTAGAAAATCATCTTTAAATATTTTTATCTCAGGATTTTTTTTAAAAAACATAAGCTGTTGAGCATATTCAGCTGAATTATGAAGATAAATCTTGTCTTCAATTTTCATAAATATAGGTGTAACATTTTCTACCTGAGTTGCTAATTGACTTGTATTACCCCCTACTGTTATATATGCAGTAAAACTATAAAAATCTTTCACGGCTTTTAATCGGAAAGAAAGAACACTTGACTCTTCGTGAAATTCTATTTTTTCTAAGTTTTTTTTAATCAAGTGACCTGAAACAATATAAACAGGATATTGTTTTAACAAAGATGCCATATTCTTTAATTCAGAGATATAATAATTCGCCATTTTTATATCTCTTTCTGCTTTAGAATCATTCCAAAAATCCCGACTGTCAATTATATTTTCAACTTCATGAAAGCTTAAAGCTCTTGTATTTCCATATATTTTTTCTTTTTCTAAATACGATATTGATGTTATATATTTAAAATCACTAAGCTGTTCTATCTGTGTTATTTTAGAAGATAAATCACCATTTTTATTAAGTTTACCCTTCAATAATGTTAAGTAAAATATATTCTTATTCCAACTTAATCCTAAAGCAAACCCTAAAGAAACAGAAGATTCTATAGATAACAACAACGCATCTTGTTGAAAAAAACTAGACTCTTTTATCGCTTTACTATTAAAGTTTTCAGCGATTACATTTTTCCAAGCTCGAGGACTACTTAACGCTCCCAGCCCCTTTGTCTTACTTTTTGATTTCAATACATTGTTAATGAAATTAAATTCAAAATGAGTGTCAATATCCTTCTTGTCAAGCGGCAACCCTGATTTATTAATTTCTGCGGCTTTTTTATCAAACAAAGTCTCGTCAGTTCTAAAAAAAGACCCTCCTAGTTTTTCGATTACTGTCTTTAAAAACCAATGTTGATGTTGGCAAAAATCAATACTATAATTAGCGCAAGAACAAGTAATGGCTAAGCTGTTTTTAATTTTATTAATTGTTATTAAATACTCCTCACTTTTCCTATCATAATAGTAACAACCATCAACCTTAACACTTAAATAACCAATTATTTTATCAAAACTCAACGAAGTAGTTCTAATATTTGGTTCAAAAAAACGACCTCCTTTACTTGGCTGGTATTCATTTATTAATTTAGATGTAATGATACCATTTTTAGGTAAAGGAAATTTAAATACTCCATTTTTAGTATTGTTCTTTCTCTTTTTTTTCTTGACAACAGGAGGAGAATCAGAAACAATATTTACTAGCTCCCTTAAAGCAGCTACTTGATGTTTGCAAATCCCTCCCCAATCATATGGACAAGAGCATTTACTAGAAATATTTTTATTGTCATAATTTTTAATCAAAACAGTATATATACCTCCACTTCCTCTCATTCTAAACGAAGAAGTTAAAGGGTCTTTAGATAGTTCTTGTACATCTAAAATAGGAATCCCTTTAGCTCTTGTTCGTATTTTAGACTCAGATGCCTGTTTTATATATTGTTCTATATTTTGTTGAATATTCATTTCAAATAAATTTTATGCTCAGTCTCATTTTTTTCAATCAGCCACCTAAAGATAAAAATATCGATATACTCAAATAGTTTAGCCTACTTCAAACAATAGCATTTTCTTATGAACTCATAGCGTAATGTAAAAATAAAAAAATATATTATATTTACTAACTGTTATAATTTTTTCTTGATTACTATTTCCTCTATCATTGCCTCTTTATATTCCAACTAAAACCTGCGGAAATATAATTCATCTGGTTATTAACACCTGTTCCAAAAGAAAAATCGAGTTGCAAATTATTTTTAACCAAATAAGTCATCCCTGCATCGAAATTAGAAAGGTAATTTTCAAATTCGATGAACCCTCCATAAGACTCCATATAAATCCCTACTTTTTCAGATATTCCGATTGAAAAAGACAACGTATAGGTCACATCTCCATTCCCCGTCCCAAAATAATTATAAATCAGGTTATAGCCAAGATTTACTTTCTCATTAATTTTATGAGAAATAGATAGTTTATTAATTGTCCCAAAATTTCCATTTGTTAAATTTGTTGAACCTGTTGGAAGAACTAAATGGGACAAAAATACAATCTTAGTACTGATAGAATCTTTTTTTAACAATTGAACCTTCGTTCCTATTTCTAAATCACTTATTCCGTTAATTTCGGTGTCGTTAATTTGATTTTTAACCTGTTCTAATTGATTAAATACTCTAATCTCGATTCCGTTTGTTAATCCATAACGAAACAAAGTTACTGGAGCTAAAACCTGCCTTTCTTTAACTACATTATCTTCTATAAACCCAACCTGAGCTCCACTCTCCATTTGTAAACTACCTTTAGGAATCGTAGAAGACGCTTCTGTCTGACCTGGTCTATCGCTTACGATTTGCTGAGCTATTAATTGATTTGTAAAAACAACTAACCCTATTATAATATATTTTTTCATTTCTATTTTTTTTAAATTAAAATCCGCCAAATTTGAGCGACTAAAAATGTAATTATAAAACCTGCTATTACGGGTAAAATGGATGCTACCAGCGTCCATTTCACACTATTAGTTTCTTTGTAAATGGTGTAAATTGTAGTACTACAAGGGTTATGTAAAAGACTAAACAACATCACATTTACAGCAGTGAGTAAAGACCAACCTCCTGCTTTTAGAATCTCTGCTGTTGCTGTTACAGAACTCAATT
Source organism: uncultured Flavobacteriales bacterium (assembly GCA_947311095.1). Lineage (GTDB taxonomy): Bacteria > Bacteroidota > Bacteroidia > Flavobacteriales_D > Parvicellaceae > S010-51. Next base: position 13,523 of record CAMZKF010000266.1, on the reverse strand, counting down.
CAAACATTACTCCATTTCCTTCTCCTCCCTGAATACCTGTTACCATTACTGTAAGCATTAATATAGTAGGTATTACAATTTCATTGGCTGGAATAGCAACTATATAAGCAAGTAAAATTACTCCATTTAAGCCCAATAAAAAACCAAATCCATCTAAGGAATGTACCGTCCATGAAGCTATACTTTCATTTCCTATATAAACATTAGAAATCAACCAAATAACAGCTCCAGCAGGTGCTGCAAAAACAATAGCCCTCCACAACACAATTAAAGTTCGATCGATTAAAGAGGTGTAAATTGTTTTCCAAAAAAGAGGAGGTCTGTACGGAGGCAACTCTAAATTAAAAGTAGAAACTTCGCCTTTTAGTACTGTTTGGGATAATGCCCAAGAAAAGAAAAACATAAAGAAAATACCTAAAACAGCGATACCAATAACTGCTGATAACGAAGCAAAGCTAGAATAGGATTCGGGAACAACTGCACCAATAAAAATAGTCGCCAATAATATTTGTGTAGGCCAACGACCATTGCATAGCGAAAAATTATTGGTAATAATAGCGATTAATCGCTCTCGAGGACTATCGATAATACGAGTAGCTACCACTCCTGCTGCATTACACCCAAACCCCATACTCATAGTTAACGCTTGTTTCCCGTGTGCTCCCGATTTTTTTAACAGACTATCCATATTAAATGCGACTCTTGGTAAATATCCAAAATCTTCTAAAAGAGTAAACAACGGAAAGAAGATTGCCATTGGAGGTAGCATAACAGCTATAACCCAAGCAACGGACAAATAAACACCGTCAAATAAAAATCCATTTAACCACCAAGGAAATCCTATATTAGCTCCAACCATTTTTAATACAGGATGAATATTGTCTAATAATAAAGTAGCCAACATCGACGAAGGATAATTCGCCCCTATAATGGTTAACCATAAAATCATTCCTAAAATAAAAAGCATAATAGGGAATCCCCAAATTCTGCTAGTTACAATTTTATCAATTTTAGCATCTAATCTAAATTTTGATTTTTGATAATCTTTCGTAACCACATCTTCTACAATTTTAGAAGCATCGGCATAAATACTTTCAGCTAAATTATCGTGAAAATCATCGCCAATTTGCCACCTCATTTCTTCAGACAAAGCTATAATATTTTCTATGTTTTTTTTATTCATTATCAGCTATTTTACCTGTTCTTAACGCTTCTATTATTTGAGCATCTCCTTCCAACAATCGAAATGCAATCCACCTACTATTTGAAATATTAGGATATTCGTCCTCTATTTTTCTACTTAATTCTTGCACCGATTTTTCAATGTTTTGTGGTATATTTTTTATTTTGTGTGGCTTACATTTTATTTTCCCATTTGCCAGTTCGCTAATAGTCTGTATCAATTCTGGTATTCCTTTTTGAAACCTTGCGCTTGTTGGCACAACGGGAATACCAAGGTCTTTTGCTAAAGTTCTTGTATCTATTGTAATATTATTTCGTTCTGCCTCATCCATTAAATTAAGACATAAAACGGCTACATTTGTGATTTCTAAAATTTGTAACACCAAATTTAAGTTTCGTTCTAATCTACTAGCATCAACTGTAATAACAGTAACCGAAGGCTTTCCAAAAAGTATAAAATCTCTTGCAACTTCTTCGTCTTCCGAAGTCGATAAGAGCGAATAAGTACCTGGTAAATCTACCAATTTATATTTTTGTTTATTATATTCAAAAGCTCCTTCGGCTCTGGCTACTGTTTTTCCAGGCCAATTTCCTGTGTGTTGTCGCAAACCTGTAAGAGCATTGAACACCGTACTCTTTCCTGTATTGGGATTTCCTGCAAGTGCTACTACAAAATCAAAATCATTTGTTTTTACACCTAATTTTTTTAATCCATCTGCGTTAAAATGAGTACAGGTATCACAAGCTCTTTTTGTTTTATTTTTCATCATTAATTTTTGTAATTAAGATTTTTGAAGCTTGATTTTCTCTTAGAGCTATCGCCGTCCCTTTAATCAAATAAGCCTTTGGGTCTCCTAAAGGATTTAATAAGTCAACTGCTATAACAGCACCTTTCACAAACCCTAAATCCAACAATCTTCTTCTATTCTCTCCCCTACATTCCTTAGACAGACCTACAATTTTAGCTTTTTCACTTAAATTCAAGCTAGATAAACGAGCTATATTCTCTTCGTTTATTTGTTCTTTTTCAAATACTAAAACAGTAATATTTCCAGCTACAATTGGAGCTAAAATAAATTGTTCACCTTCCGAATGAAATACAATTCGATTACTATTATTTTCAATCACTCTAATGGTTGAATAAAGATGTATATTTTCTGCTAAAATCTGTTTATAAATAACATCTGGTTCATCTTCAATATGAATGATTTTACCAATGGTATTTTCTTTAAGAGAACTTAGAGGTATTCCTTTCCTTCTTGCTATTTTACCTTTACTTGTAGGTATTGGATCTCCATGAGGATCAAACTTTGGGTTTCCCAAAAGGTTGGAAAGTTGATTCATTTCATTGGCGCTTAATTCGTGTTCTTTTTCCTCTGCCCTCTCGTGCCATTCCTCTTTATCGAATCCTGTTTTTTCTGACAAATATTTTTCCCACAACCGATGTGCTCTAATAATTTGCAAAGCATACTCATTTCCTTTTGGGGTTAATTTATAATTATCTTTATCTAAAACTAACAATTCATTTTCCATCATTTTTTTTAAATTTTCAATCAAAATCGAATTTGAAAAATTCAAAGCATTTGTTAAATCATTTGTGGTTATAGAATTGTCAGACATTTGATTGTGATAGAGGTATTTTAAAATATCCTCCATAATTATTTTGTCTTTTTGGCTATATGCTTTTTTTAATAAAAAGTAAATTCCTTTCTTAGGTCTAAATACAAAAAAAAGTAAAATGCAAATTCCAAAAAATGACACTAATGCTGTTATTGGATTGTAAATCATTTTTTCAAGTATATATTTTTGATTACATCTTCAGAAATATTAAATTGCTTGTTTTCTATTTCTATTTTCAAGGAATTATCAAACTCTTCTTTATCAATTACTTTAATTATTGTTCCAAGTGTGAGGTTATTTTTGGTTAAATATTTTAGAAACTTTTCTGAATCATTTTTCACTTCTATAAAAACACCCGTTTCTCCAATTTTTAATTGACTAAGACAAATAGTTTTTATAGTTGAAATTTTACCATTCGCATCAGGAATAGGATCTCCATGAGGATCCACCTTTGGATAATTTAAAAAAGCATCTAATTGATTGGTCAATTTTTCTGAATGAATATGTTCCAATTGCTCTGCTATTTCATGCACTTCGTCCCATTCAAAATTCAATTTTTCAAAAAGAAAAGTTTCCCAAAGTCTATGTTTTCGAACAATTGAGAGAGCTATTTTTTTTCCTTCATTATTTAACTTTACTCCTTTATATTTTTGATAAACCAACAAATCTTTTTTCGCAAGTTTTTTCAACATATCGGTAACCGATGAAGCTTTTGCTTCTATTTTTTCAGCAATCAAATTAGTATTAACATCCGTCCTGTGTTCCGTTTCTAAAGTATAAATTTCTTTTATATAATTCTCTTCTGATTTCGTAAGCATAAAAATTATTTTACACAAATGTAAAACTTTTTTTTTAGACACATCTAAAACATTGTTAATACATTTATGAACACAAGTAAAATAAACACACATAAAAGAACCTGTACTACATCATTTAAAAACAACTATTCGTCATTTATTCATAATTAATTGTATCATATTTGATTAAATAACGTAAAGTTTTTAACTTTATAGATACAAATGAATTACACAATTAATATATATATTTTATTCACGTTTCTTATAACCTCCTTTGCAACTGCTCAAGAAGTTATTATACTAGAAGGTCAATATCAAAAAAGAAATATATTTGTTGCTAATAGCCCAACATCAAGTGGCATTGGATATTGCTCTTTCGAAGTTCGAGTAAACGGCAATTTAGTTACTGACCAAATAGAAGCTAGAGCTTACGAAATTGATTTAAGTATTTTTGATTTAAAAATAAACGACTCCGTTCTCATTGAAATAAAACACAAGCTAGGTTGCGTTCCTAAAATTCTTAATCCAGATGCTTTAAAATCGAAACCTACATTTAACTTGGTTGATATAGACCTAAGCGACGACGGCATTCTAACATGGTCAACGACCGACGAACACGGCATACTCCCATTTGTAATTCAACAGTACAAATGGAACAAATGGGTTGACGTTGGAGAAGTTCAAGGCAAAGGAGTTCCCTCCTTGAATCAATACACCTTTAGAGTTGCTTTTATTAGTGGTTTAAATAAATTTAGAATAGTCCAAAAAATAAACAACCAACGTTTTAGGCAATCAAAATCAATTAGCATAGACTCTGATCGTCCTCAATTAAATTTTGTTTACAACCGTAGAAATAAAAAAGTTGTATTTTCTAATGTTACAGCATACGAAATTCACGATAAATTCGGACAATTACTAATGCGAGGTTTCGATTCTCAAGCAAATGTAGAACACTTAACAAAAGACGATTACTACCTTAGTTTTGATAGTTTAACAGAAGTGTTTGCTAAAAAATAACCCTTTCTTTTTAAGACGTTCTAAAAAAACTCCCCCTCTATCCTGTCATAAACTAAAGAAGATTTCACCACTTCCTGACAACTTAACTATTTCCACAGTTTAGTTCACAAAAAAAACTGCCAATACAGTAACAAAACTAACCCCAATCAAGACCATAGTTAACCCTCTCACTCCTTAACACAAAACCTAACTCACTGCAAACCAACAAGATACATACTAAACAGCAATTTCAACACACTTATTTTGTTTTTTGGTTCAGTATTTGACAAGTAGTAATCAAACATTTAAACTTAAAAAAAACAAACATCATGGATTTAATTAAAACATTAGCTTATGCAGGATTAGGATTAACAGCAGATACAAACGAAAAATTAAAAGAAAAATTCGAAAAATTAGTAGAAGCAGGTAAGAAAGCAGATAGTGAAGGTAAAAATGTTATAGGAGATTTTTTCAAAACAATAGACGCTACCAAAGAAGATATTGAATCAAACTTTGAAAAAAACAAAGCAAAATTGGAAGAAAAATTTCCAGTTTTAAAAGAGTTAGAAGATAAAATTACAAAAACAAAAGAAGACGTAACATCTAAAATCAATGACGCTAAAGCTGATTTAACATCAAAAGCTAAAGCTGCAAAAGAAGATTTGACATCAAAAGCAAAAACAGCTCAAAAAGACATTACAGACAAGGTAAAAGGAGCAACGGAAGATTTAACAGCAAAAGCTAAATCAACTAAAGAAGACATTGAAGCTAAGGTTAATAAAGTAACTAAAGCAAAAAAAACTGAAGATAAAAAATAATCTTCAATAAAAAATTTGAGATAGGTGTATTTCAAATGTGTGTAGTAGTTTTAGAACAGAAACGCTTATCTAATTAAAATTAGATAAGCGTTTTGTTTTTAATGAATTATTCCAAAAGCTTTATTTAAACGCTCTATTTGTTCTGGACTTCCAAGCACAAAAATCATACTATTAGGAAGAATCTCAACACTATCTGAAGGATTTATAATGTATTCTCCTTCTGCTGTTTTAAAACCTACAATATTACATACCGCAAAATCTTTTTGCAAATCTAACAAAGATTTAAATTGACAATCTTCGGGAATATCTCTAAAACTAATTCCCTCTAAAGTTATATTATTTTCTCCTTGAATTGAAATTTGCTCTAAAAACTCTACTACATCGGGGGTTGATACAAGTTGCGCCATGTGAGAACCACCTAAAGAATCAGGCATAATTACATTATCTGCTCCTGCCATCTTTAATTTTCGCTTGGTGGCCGGCTTAGAAGCTCTCGATATAACTTTTAGCTTGTGATTGAGATCTTTAGCTGATAGCACCACGAATAAATTGTCTGCGTCTGAAGGTAAAGCAGTGATTAAGGCTTTTGCTTTATGCACTCCAGCTTTAATTAAAACTTCATCTTCTGTCGCATTTCCTTGTATATAGACAATATCTCCTTTTTCTCTAAATTCATCGATTATTTTAGGGTCGTTTTCCAACACTATAAACGATTCATTATGAGCTTTTAAAGTCTCTATCGTTTTTTGTCCAACCCTACCATAACCACAAACAATAACGTGGTTAAATATGTGATTAATTTCTTTCATGTTTTTATAATCTTTAAAATACTTTTTATAGTCCCCTGTAACAATGTAAGAGGTAATAGATGATATTGCATAAGCAAACGTACCAAAACTAGTAATAATTAAAATAGCTGTATATAGTTTTCCGTAGTAAGACAAGGGATGAACCTCTCCAAATCCAACGGTAGAAACTGTTATAATTGTTTGATAAAAAGCATCAATCCAAGTCCATCCTTCTATAGCCATGAAGCTCAGTGTACTTCCAACTATAATCAAAATCAAAAGACCTAAAGCAAAATATATTTTTGAAAATAATTTATATTTTAATAGCATCTCTGTATTTTATAATTTTATGATTTTTTTGATCGCGTTTTTATTCGTTGTTTTTATTAATAAACTATATGCTCCTGCTTTAAAATTAGACAAATCTAAAGTAATGTAATTTGCACCAACGGATGCAGAAAACTGATGCGTTAAAACAATTCTCCCACTCAAATCTAAGACATTAACAGTTACTGTCTCTTGCTTTTGCAAATAAACTTGTGCCGTTATGGTACTTGGTGTAGGATTGGGATAAGCTCCCAATAATATCATTTCGTCTTCTTGTATTCCTACGTGATAACCAAGAGGAAATTCAGGAGCATAGTAATGTTGATTAATTACAGGTCTCGACGTAGGTCCGGAAGCTTGATTGGCACATTTTTCATTATCATTAACATAATAAGCATCTCCAAAGTATTCTCCTATTGCAATATCTTCTACATCATTCATATAGTAATAATCTCCTTGAACCTTTGCCTTCGTAACATCTAAAATCATATAACCTCTTTTTGTGATGTCTGCATATTGAATATGAGGATTTGAAAACTTAATTAAAGAAACACTTATAGGCAAGTTAAAACTTGTAGAAGTCACACTTGTCACAACAAATTCTACCCCTAATGAATTTTGACATCCAGAAGCATCGTAGCCACTCAGAGGAATATCGTTGACCCAAGAAGTATGAATATCTCCTGTTAGCACAACTAAGTTATTAATGTTATTAGTAGTAATAGAATCAAATAACTTGTTTCTTTCGTAAGTATATCCATCCCATTGATCTTTATTTACCGTTACACCAAAAGCTTTTAAGGGAGACATCATCACTTGGTTTCCAAGTATATTCCAACGAGCAGTCGAGTTTTTCAAATTATTAGTTAACCAGTTAAATTGTGTTGTTCCTAACAATTCTTTATTTGGATCCGAATAGTTATTTGTTTGTTCTGTTCTTGCAACAAGGCGAGTATCTAACATGTGTAAATCGATTAAATCCCCCCATTGAAATTTCCTATATATTTTCAAAGTGTTATTCATATCTGGAGATCGAATCGGCAACCATTCGTGATAAGCTTGAGTACTTCCATTTTTTCTATCAGACCAAAGACCTTCCCCTGAATTATGGTTTTGTGCACCGTCTTTGTAAGAGTCGTTTGCTGATTCGTGATCGTCCCAAATCATAATAAAAGGAAACTGTTGATGTAAATCTCTTAAATCATCATCTAAATGGTACTGAGAATAACGTAAACGATAATCTTCTAAAGTCAAGTTCTCATGAGTAGGTTCGTGTACTCTATCTGCCATGTTAGCCGAAAAAGTACCTTCTTCATATTCGTAAATATAGTCTCCTAAATGCAATACAACGTCAAAATCATTTCTCATTTTTAAATGACGATAAGCATGAAAATAACCGTGTTGCCAATTTGAACAAGAAACAACAGCAAAACGAACACTATCTATATCTCCAACTGGAGCGGTTTTCGTTCTTCCTATAAGCGAGTGTCTGTCTTCGTATTTAAAATCGTAAAAATAGTAAGTATCTGCCTGTAACCCCGTAGCATCAACTTTAAAAGTCCAATCTCTAGAGTCATTTGTATAACCCAATCCAGAATTGACTATGTTGGTCATATTCGTATCGGTTGCAATTCTCCATTCTATCTTAACACTGTCTGCCGATAGCGTATCGTCGGTAAATCGAGTCCATAAAATTACAGCATCGGGCAAAGGATCGCCAGAAGCTACTCCATGATAAAATGGATATAAGTCCACATCCAGTTTCTCTCTACTTCCATCGTCTTGAGCCAGATAAAAGCCAGATAAAAGGATTGTAATAAAAAATAAAAAAGTTTTTAACATCGTGTGTTTGTTTTGGTAAAATAGATTTACGTCATTGAAAAATTTAAAATTCAATCACTAAATAAAATCATTTATTGGTTAGTAATGTTTATTGAATGTAAAATACAACAAAAACAAATATAATTAACGAACTTTATAGCTAACAGTTAAGAGCTCGTAAAGTTATTTATTTAGTGTATTTCACAGTTCTATTGGTAAAATATGTTAGACAAAGATAAACAAAGCAATGGAAGTTGCAACATATAAAAACAAACGAAAGAAAAAAACATGTATTTAATTCCTAGCATAAAACAGCCAATAAAAGTTCTAAACTTAAGCGATGTATAAGTTACAGAAAAACATAAGAGAGTAGTTTTCATGAAAAATAAAATCAAAAACGATGTTATATTAGATTTTTTTATCATCTTTATACAGATGTTAAAGATTTTATTAATTATAGCGACTTTTTTTATCTCAATCTGTGCATTAGCTCAGAACAATAAACAAATAGAGGAGTTAGAAACACTTTTAAAAACCGAAGCCACACAAGAAGAAACTGCAGAAACGCTACTTAGTCTTTCTATTTTATATCAAAATAAAGATTTAGAAAGTGGCATTACCTATCTTCAAAACATAGACAAAGCAATTGAATATGCTCAACAAAGCATTGACATTAGCGATAGAATACATTATACTACAAAAAAAATTAAAGCCATTCATCAGCTGGGGCGCTTGTATCGATTAAAAAAAGACTTTAAAAAAGCACTCGCCTATCACAATCAAGGACTGAAAATAGCTCAAGATTATTCCAATCAAAAAAGCATAGCAAATGCATATATCAACATCGGAAAAGTCTATCACGATGCCGATGAAGAAGAATTAGCAAAAACTTATTTTTTGAAAGCAATTGACTTGGGAAATAAAATTAAAAATCCATTAATAAAATATTTAGCCAATACTTCATTGGGAGATTTGAATGATGATTTAGCAAGAAAAAATATTGCAGTTCAATTTTATTTAGAAGCATTGGACAACATATTACAAACAAACAACTCTTATTTACAAGGAATAGCTTATAAAAAAGTAGCCTTAAATACAACTTATGAAAATAGGTTAGAAATGTTAAAAAAGGCACTTCATAAATTTGAACAAATTGACGATAAAAAAGAGTTAGCAGAAATTAATTTTTTCCTTGGAGAATACTATCAAAAGATTAAAGATTACGACAAAGCTATTATTTACATGAAAAACAGCTTAGGATTTTCTGAGCTTTCAGGGCATCAAGAATTTATAAAAAAAGGATATGAAAATATAGCTCTTGTTTATGAAAAAAATAAAGATTATAAAAATGCTTATGATTACCTCGGCTATTACAGTGCAATAAAAGGAACTAAAGTAATTTCAGAATTGGAAGCCCAAATTGAATTGGAGAAAAAAAACAAAGAAATAGCTTTAAACAATCAAAGAAATAGTGATAAATTAAAAGCTGAAAGAACAAGAACTTACGTATTGTTTTCTGTTGCGTTATTGATTCTTATTTTTAGTTTTATTCTGTATTTCAACTTACGTCAGAAAAATAAAATGAATATAGAGTTGAAAAAAGCAACACTATTAGCTAATAATTCTAAAAAAGAGAAAGAAGAGTTTTTCGCTTATACAAGTCACGAAATAAGAACCCCCTTAAATGCAGTAGTTGGAATGACTCAGCTTCTCGGAAATACGAATTTAAATGAAATTCAAACCAAATATTTAAAGACAATAAAATCAAGTGCTAAAAATATTTTATTCCTAGTCAATGACGTTTTAGATTTAGCTAAATTAGAAAAAGGAGCAATAGTTTTAGAGCATATCGACACTTCTTTACGAGAAATTATCTCTGAAATAGAAGGCTCTTTGAGTTTTAAAACTAAAGAAAAAAATGTAAGCTTAAAAACTTTTATCGACCCAAAATTACCCGATTATATTAAAGCAGACCCCCTTCGCCTAAATCAAATATTACTAAATCTAACAGATAACGCCCTTAAATTCACAAACGAAGGCGAAGTACAAGTTAAATTAACTTTACAAAAAGAAACCAAAGATACAGTTCAAATTTGTTTTCAAGTAATTGATACAGGAATCGGAATTAGTGAAGAAAAAATAAGTTCAATTTTTGACAACTATCAGCAGGCTAGTGTTGATACTACAAGGCGATACGGAGGAACAGGACTTGGCTTAGCTATAACGAAACAGTTGATAGCCCTGATGCATTCAGAAATAAAAATAGAAAGTGAAGTAGGGAAAGGTTCTACTTTTAAATTTAAGGTAACATTTGATAAAAGCAATCAAAAAACAGCTGTGAAAAACAGCTTGGAAAACACAGAATACCAAGCCATCTCAAATTTAACGATATTAGCAGTTGACGATACAGCTCTCAATCGGTCAATATTTTATGAATTGGTTCATTCTAAAGAAAATAATATAGAAGTTTATCTCGCAGAAAATGGTAAAGAGGCTGTTGAATGGACCTTGAAAAAGAAATTTGACGTTATCGTCATGGATTTACAAATGCCTGTATTAAATGGTTTTGAAGCTACAAAAGAGATTAGGACAAAACAAAACTTAAATCAAAACACCCCAATTATAGCAATGACGGCACATGCCGTTGACGGCGTTTCGAAACGATGTGACGAAGCTGGAATGAATGACTACATTTCTAAACCAATTAATTTATCTGTTTTATTTAACAAAATAGCAACGTACACAAATCAAACCGAGAATGAAAAAACAATAGAAAATAACAAACCAGAATTAGCTATTGTTACAGAAACTGTAAATTTAGAAAGCTTATATGAATTACTTCGAGGAAAAAAAGAAAAATTAATTAAATATATAGATTTATATTTAATTAACGTACCCAAAGATTTTAAAGAGTTAAAACAAGAGTTTGAATTAGAAAATTGGGAGAATTGTGCTAAAATTGCTCATAAAATAAAAGGAACAGCTGGTTATATGGGAGTCGAAAAAGCCAAAGAAATATTGATAGAAATAGAAAAAAATAAAGATGGGGTTGCGAAAGAAAATAAAAATAACGATATTGTATGCGAATTAGAAAAAGTGCTAAAAAAAGCGGCTTCTGATTTAGAACAAATAAAAAACAACCTAATTACTTAAATATGAGAACGATTGTAGTAGATGATGATGATTTGTCGAGAAGTGTGATTGAGGATTTAATTGAAGAATCTTCTGATATTGAATTGATTAAATCTTGCGAAGACCCTGTAGAAGCTTTTAAGATAATTAAAGACGAACACATTGATTTGGTTTTTCTTGATATTGAAATGCCTAAAATGGACGGAATGGAAATGATTCGTTCGCTAAATCCATTACCTCAAATTATTCTAGTAACCTCGCATACAGAATACGCATTAGAATCTTACGAATATGACGTTACTGATTTTATTCAAAAGCCTATTACCTTACCTCGCTTCTTAAAAGCTGTAGAAAAAGCTAAAACTAGATTTGAAGACAATAGAGCCGACATAACAACTAAAGATAAAACTATCTTTATAAAATCAGACTCTCGATTAGTACAACTTAGTACCGAAGATATTTTATGGATAGAAGCGCTGGGTAATTACATGAGAATATTCACCTCCGACAACAAATTTACAATATTGAGCACCATGAAAGATATTGTAACCAAACTACCGTCCGATCAATTTACAAGAGTACACCGCTCCTTTGTTGTACGAGTAGATAAAATAAACTCAATAGAAGACAATTACATCCTAATAGGAAACAAACAATTTAGCATCGGAAAAGCTCATAAAGACGAACTGAACAAAAAACTAAATTTATTGTAATAACAAAAAGAGCTTTATAAACAAAGCTCTTTTTTTTTGTAAAAAACTAAAATTAAATCATTAAAAATATATTAAAAAGCTATAATTTTGTAGTATGCAACAGACCAATATACCAGCAGTAATTCTTTTACAAGATGGAACTATTTTTAAAGGCTTAGCCTGTGGAAAAATAGGAACAACCACAGGAGAAATAGCTTTCAATACAGGAATGACAGGTTATCAAGAAATTTTTACCGACCCTTCCTATTTTGGGCAAATTGTAGTTATGGCTAGTTCTCACATCGGCAATTATGGCGTAGAGGCTTCGGAAATAGAATCGGAAAATTGCAAAATAAAAGGTTTAATTACCAAAAAATTCGCTCACTCTCCCTCTCGTTACAAAGACACAGACTCGTTACAAAACTACTTAGAAAGAGATAATATTGTAGGAATAATGGATGTAGATACCCGTTCGTTGGTTCGTTACATTAGAGACAATGGAGCTCAAAACGCAATTATATCTTCAGAAACAACAAATATAGAAGAATTAAAAACAAAATTAGATGCTATTTCTTCTATGGAAGGAATGGAACTAGCCTCAAAAGTATCTACAAAAGAGAGTTACACAGTAGGAGATGACAACGCAAAACACAAAATCGCTTTATTAGACTTTGGAGTAAAGAAAAACATCATTCACTCATTGGTGGCTAGAGATTGTTTTGTAACAATTTTTCCATACAACACCTCTTCACAAGAAATAAAAAATTTCGCACCCGATGGAATTATGCTTTCAAATGGACCTGGAGATCCTGAGCCTTTAACGGAAGTTATTAAAAATATAGGTGAATTAGTCGAAGCAAACTACCCAATATTTGGCATCTGTTTAGGACATCAAATACTAGCGTTAAGTCAAGGCTTAAAAACCGAAAAAATGCACAACGGACACCGAGGAATCAATCATCCTGTCAAAAATTTAATTACAGGAAAATGTGAAGTAACGTCTCAAAACCACGGATTTGTAGTAAAAATGGAAGATGCCATAGCAAACGAAAACATAACCGTTACCCATCAACACTTAAACGATGATACCTTAGCAGGAATTTCAATCAACAACAAAAATGCTTTTTCGGTACAATATCACCCAGAATCATCACCAGGTCCACATGATTCGAGGTATTTATTTGACGCATTTATCAACAATATTAACAAGAACTAAAAAAACAACAATATGTCATACATCGCAAAAATAGAAGCAAGACAAATTTTAGACTCAAGAGGAAACCCAACATTAGAAGTTGAGGTATATACCGACGGAGGAGCAGTAGGTAGAGCAGCAGTCCCATCAGGAGC
>CAMZKF010000265.1 GCA_947311095.1 uncultured Flavobacteriales bacterium | reverse complement strand
ATTTTATCGTGAAATTCAAAAGGACCTACTTCTATCGTCTCCATTTTTCGTATTGGAAAATAAAGTACAACTGCTTTTTTTACCCATTCGTTTACCTTCCATCCGTCTCCTTCTGGCTCTGCTGTCCTCAACGTCCCTTTATCGACCAATTCTATCACATCATTAATTGCCTTTATGGTTTCTGCTTGTTCTAACATTTTTCTATTCTCCCAAGCTTTTTCTATCGTTTGTTTTAAGTTACTTATAATTGCCATAATATTTACTATAAAATGTTTTTAATGAAAATTGATTTACCTTTACTAGTGTTTTATCTATGTTCCAAATATAGACAGAAAAATGGTCATATCCTTCAGGTATTTTTTCAAAAAATTGAGCTTTCTCAAATAATGTTTGAAAATTATAAACTTCATTTATTTTAATCGAGTGATATAACATCTCCTTATTTTTTTCATTGGTTAAAGCAAAAACTATCCAAACATTTTTTTTCTTATTAAATTGAAGAGTTGAAGAAAGTACTGCATTTTTCATCGAATAATTTGTTTTTCCTTCGAGTTGAATATCTACTAAATTTAAAAATTCAGCAGTAAAAGATGTGTCTGAAATAATTAGTTCATCTTCTAATTCCCAATTAATAAAATTATTTCTCTTTAATAATTTAACTCCCGTTTCTGGCATAGAATCTATAATAGTGTATTCTTTTTTATTATAGGTGCTTATGTATTTTTTGTTATATCCATTAAGTATTACATAATCGGCTATTGAGCTAACTTGAACATTTTCTTGAGCTAAATTAATATTCTTTTCATTCATTAAATTATAAAAATTATAAGAATAGAACATTGGAGGATAAGCATATACGAGAGGAAGTCTATTTTTATCTATTTTAGAAAAAAATTGTTTATGAAAAGTTGAATCTTTCCACAATGGAGCAAAAGAAACATTAAAACTCATCAATAGTTGAATTATAAAATAGGCTGGAATAGATAATCCGATAAAATTTAATATCTCTTTTTTTTTATTTCTTAAATTCAAGTAGTAAATAGAATCTAATAATAAGTAAAATGAAAATATAAATAATATAAAAATATAAACTATACCTCTTTCAATAGGATAACCTACATCAAATATAAATCGATTTAAATAAATACCTAGAAAAAGAGATAAAACAAGTATAGAGTATATAAAATTAAAAGTTAATTTACCTATTAAAATGCCCCTGATAAATAAAATAAAAACACTAAATACTCCTACTAATAGAAAATATAATCCCATATTACCCCCCCCAATTCGTTAATCTACTCGAAATAATATCATTAAACAATGGAATTAGAGATTCAGAAATAAAAGAATCATAAACCGCTAAATACAAATCTCCGCTATTTTTAATTGCAAAAGCAAAGCTTAGAGCATATACAAAAGGAGGTACCGTTAATAAAGTAAATATTATTATTGATTTCCATTTAACTTTAGTTTTAAAAACCAAAAATAAATAATATTGCAACGTACAAAATCATTAAAGATAAATTGGAATAAAGGAATAAATTAGAAAATAGTACTCCCCATATTATATATTTCAATTTTAACGTCTCCATTGTTTTTTTTAAATAATATAATGCTCCAAGAAGAAAACTAAATGAAAGACCATAGCCTCTAGCCAGTGAAAAAAAGGAAATTAAATAAATAGAGCTAATCAGAGTCAACCTTAAACTTAGAATAAGGACATTAGACTTAAAACTATCTGTTATCTTTATTACAAAATAATAATAAATAATAAATGACAATACATTTGGAAGTCTAATAAATAAAAAATAACTACTTCCAAAAATAAGATAACAAAGATGAGCAAATAAGGAGTTTAGAATATGGTTATTGGCACTTAAATCAGAATAAAAAGGTTGAAACTTCCCCGACGCAATATACAAATGATAACTAACAATTTCATCTTGATATGGAGCTATATATATTGCTCTAAATAAAATATAGAGAAATACAACCAATCCAAATCCGTAAGAAATATAGTTTGTCTGCTTTTTATTCATTTTTATTTATCGTTTTTATTAAATAGTGCCTGGTCGGAAATACATCAAAATCAAAAATATATTTTATTACGACATCTTTATTTTTTCTTGTCGTCTGATACTAAGGTATCTACTAAAAAAATAAAACAAAAATCTCATCAATAAAAATTCATTTTATGAAAAATTGTCTATTTCTGACCTGACACTAAATAATTATTATTATTTTTAAAACCAATAATTATTTTATGTTGATAATCTTTAAATCGCTCAATGTCTTTAAGTTGACCAAAAATGTAATCGTAATGTTTTGTTGTGTCTATACCTGCTCTAGAAACTGGAGCTAACCAATCTAACTTATATTTTGTTTTGTAATAATTGGCAGTTGGAGCAAAAAAAGGATGCGCTCCTAAAGTAGCTTGTTTGTTTGTAATATGCTCTTGAGCTAACGCCTCCATTATTTTTTTAGAATTAATATCGTAATGCCAATCAAAATAAGAGTAAGTATTTACACATTTTATAGTGTGCTGAATAAATATAAAACTGATCAAAAAGCTTAATAATACTGCCCCCATTTTTCCTTTTGAAGTCTTATAAAAATAATTTAGAACAGCGATTAAACATAGCATTGTAATAGGAAAAAGGAACAAGGCCGTTCGCTGTATGATGTATTTTGAACCTAAAAAATAATGGTTGAATGTCGTTATTAAAAAAACAGATAACAAAAAGACCAGAGGAACTATAAGTAAACTAAGAGAATAGGACAACTTCTTCTTAAAAAAGTCTTTAACCACTATAAAAATAGCGATGGTAAGCAGTAGAAAAAACGAGTAAAAAACATAAGATTTAATGCTGTTAGAATAATTTCCATAATGCAATAACGACCCAATTAAAAAACCAATAGAATCGTGAATAAAACTAGTTTCTCCTCCAAAATAAAGTTGTTTTGCTTCTGTTAATTTTCGTATGGGTTCAAACAAAATTAGCAGAATAATTCCCATAGCAAAAAAAGAAGGTGTATTTATTTTTAGAATTGTTTTTAACTTAAAAATCGACTTCCCTTGTTTTAAATATTGAAATATATTGTAAACTAAAATTAAACCTATAAAAACATAAATAATGACAAAGCTACTTAAAACACTAAGTCCCATTAGTACTAATGAAATTTTATAATCCTTTATTTCGTCATTTTTTAAAAAGGTATAAAAATAATAAATACTCGCCATTAGTAAACCAATAGACAAACCATACGTTGGCTGTGGTAAATTTATAGGAAATAATATCCATAAAACTACCCCCTACAATGTTGTTGAACGTATAAGCTTCGTCATGTGTAAATGATGCAAAAACACTTTTATAACTTGTAAAAACAAAAAATACGAAGGCAATACCTATGGTAATATAAGGGGCAAGCTATAAAGTTGGGGGATTTTAAATATTTGTTCTTAACTTTGCACAAAAAAACATGTCTGAAAATTTAGCGTTATTGAAGTTGTT
>CAMZKF010000264.1 GCA_947311095.1 uncultured Flavobacteriales bacterium | reverse complement strand
AGTACACTCCCATAGTTTTTATTTATGTATTTTTTATTTGATGCGTGATGTACTCTGTGATGAGATGGTGTACTAAAAATATGTTCTAATATTCCTAACTTTGGAATCAATTGAGTATGTTGAATAAACGAAAGGTACAAACTAACCATTTGAACAATTAGAATATCCATAGGATTGAAACCTAGATAAGCTAAGGGTATCCAAAATAAAATTAAATATCCAAAATTTAGAAAAGGTGTTCTTGCCGCTACCGACAAATTAAATTTCATAGAAGAGTGATGATTGACGTGAGTTGCCCACATAAAAGGAATTTCGTGACTAATTCTGTGGTACCAATAATAAACAAATTCATGTAAAAGAAATAAAATAGTAAATGATAAAACTGAACTTTGTATTTTGAAAGGAGAAAGATTATAAAACCAAAACCAGATAAGCAAATTTAATCCTTTAGTAAAAAAACGTGTTATAAACCCAAGAGCACCCAAAACAATGCTCGTCCAAGTATCTTGAGTGTCGTATAGCTTTTTATTCGTTTTATAACTATAAAAAACTTCCAACAAAGTAAGTATTGCTACTAGCGTTACAGCGTATGGAGTTATTTCTTTTAGCATCATATTTATCACGCTATTTTTAGCTTAAAACTGTAAATTTAATCTTTTTTTATTTTAAAATACTACTTTTACAACATGAGAAACACATTACTGACCTTATTTATCTTAATTAACTCTTTTATTTATTCCTCTACAATAGATTTTAGACCTATCTACAATCTATCTAAAGCCAGTACCTTAGATCAATTATTGGACAAAATAAACGACGACGACCCGAGAAGAATAATAGAGCGAGAAGAAAACATTTATACCGAAATTTTAGACCAATCGGCTCACATGGTCGTATCATTACTTATTCTATCCATCTTTTTATTTGGATCTAAAAAAAGACCGCTACTTTCTGGATTAATCAGCGGTTTTTTTATTGGCTGTATTAGAGAGGTGACCGAAGAAGGCACTTTAGTAACACTAGAAGTTGTAGCTGACGTTTTTAAAGACATAGACGCTTATATAGACCTTACTTTTTGGTCTATTGGAGGCTTGTTGGCTGGTATTTTGGCAAAAAAAAGCAGAAAGTAATTTTTTTTTAGCGTAAGAGCTTAACCGAATCAGGCCAATGCCTTATATTATTTTTTATAGAATCTAAGACTGCTTCATCATTAATAAAATACCAACTTATTTTTTTATTGGCTAAGGTTTCATCTACTGGATAGTGGAAATATAAAATAGATTTAATTTGAGGGTATTTAGTCGGCAAATCTTTCAATGCATTAGCAAACCATAGCGCTCTATTCCCTCCTATATTTAACGTTCCAAATTCGGCTATCATTATGGGTTTATTAAACGTTTCTAATTTATCATATCCATTACCAAGTAATTCTTCAAACGACCACCATTGACTCCACGATGCAGAAGTTCCAAAATTAAGAACCCCTAACCCTACATAATCGACATATTCTTCTCCTGGATAAAACTCTTCGAAATATTTATATGAAGGGTGTGGCGACCAAACCCAAACAACATTGTTTGCTCCTTGTTCCTCAAACACATCGTGAACATGTTGCCAAGCTGCTACAAAATCTTCAGGAGTATTGTTTTGAGGTCCCCAAGGATAACGATATGGGTCATTCATCTCGTGAGCAAAACGAATAATAATGGGTTCGCCTATTTCTTTGGTTTCTTTAGCGTATTGTTTTATATAAGTATCATAATATCCTTTGGTAATCGCTAACAAACCATCTTTATCTCTTTTCTCTATTTCTTTTGGAATGTTGGGATATTCTGTTGCATCAAAATCACCGAACCAAGGTTCCCATGTAATCATAGGAGTCGAACCCATTCCTATGATTGTTTGCACAGCTATTTTAGGAAACTGTTCGTCTGGTTTACTTCCCCAAGCATTGTAAATATGAATGATTGGAAACTCTGTTTCCAAAGAGTCTTCTAAATTTATGATATTTTCATAAGATTCTTTTTTACTAGCATCAGAAGCTCCCATAAGAATTACTGTTGGATTTTTTAGTTTGTTAATGTCTTTTCTATACACTTCATAATCCTTCAATTTTTCTTTTCTTACAGCGACTCTATCTTCTATTATTAACGTGTTTTCTAATCCTACAATTCCTTTTTCGGCATTGTACATCATATTTTCTAATGGTCCTTTAGATTTGTTACCTGCTATAGCCAATAGATACACGATAAAAGTAGCTACTAAAAAAGCTCCTATTATAAATAAAACTCTATTTATTGATTTTGATTTCATTTTTTTAATATTTAACAACTAGACTTATTGCTTCTTCAATGTTATATTTTGGTTCAAACCTTAAATCTTCTTTAATTTTTGAGTTGCTTCCCACCATATTCCATACCTCATTGTCTCTATAAGGTAACGCTCCAAAATTAATTTTACAATCGCTTTTCAATGCCTTTTGAATGATTTCGACCAATTGTTTTAAGCTAACGCCTGTATTACTACATACATTATAGGTCTCATTTTTTGGGTTAGCTTGTTGTGCAGTCAATACTAAAGCAGAAACAACATCTTCGATGTAGAGAAAATCTCTGATTTGTTTTCCTCCCGTCATGTCAAAACTCTCTTTTGTTTTCAATGAATTTATCAATTGAGGTATGAAAAAATCTTCGGGCATATTTTTTCCAAAGAAATTAAACAATCTCAAAATAGTATAATTCTTAGTATTTAGTTTGCTAAATGTTCGAATTAAATTTTCGCTATAAACCTTGGTTAAAGAATAAGGAGATACAGCATCGGGCAATTGTTCTTCGTGAAAAGGAGCTTTGTTTTCTCCATAGATTTCACTGGTACTTGTAAATATAAAATTTTGATAAGAAATTGTTTTTAAAGCTTCCAACAAATTATAAGTTCCTAAATGGTTAATGTTGTTACTTAATTCAAAGCGGTCAAAGTTTCTTTCTCTATTTAGTATTGCTGCTAAATGAAAAATAATTTCTGGTTGAATTTTAGACACAGCATCTATTACTTCTTGTTTTTTTGTAATATCAACTTTAAATGTTTTTTGAGTATTCTCTACATTTTTATCCAAAACAAAAACATTTGCATTCTCTTTTTTTAATGCTTCCACCAAAAATTGACCGAGGTACCCGCTGCCTCCAGTAACCAAAATTCTTTTCCCGTCTAAACTTATTTTGCCCATACAATTTCTTTTTTTACAGCATCATTTACATAATCGTTAATATCTTTTATTGTTATGATTTCTTGTTTCGAATAATACGATTTGTACCAATTAATTGTTTTAAAAATAGTATCTTCTATTCCCCAAACCGCATTCCATTTCAAGACTTTATTTGCTTTAGAACAGTCTAACATTAATAAATTAGCTTCGTGGTGTTCGTCTTTATTCGTTCCGATTTCGATTTTCACATCAGACCAAACACTCTTAGCTAACTCTCCTATTTCGCCGACCGAAAGGTTACTTCCCATTTCGGGACCAAAATTCCAACCATCGGCATATTCTATATTTTCTTCCAACAATTTCCACCCTAAAGTTAAATACCCACTCAAAGGCTCTAGTACATGTTGCCAAGGTCTAGTTGCTTTGGGATTTCTTATGATTACTTTTTCCCCTTTACTAGCGGCTTTTACAATATCAGGAATTAAACGATCTTTAGCCCAATCTCCTCCTCCAATTACATTTCCTGCTCTTACACTTCCTAACAAAATATTGTGTTTCTTTTTATAATCTTTTAAATTAAAAAAAGACTTACGATAAGAGGCTGTCATTAACTCCATCATTCCTTTTGAAGAACTGTAAGGATCGTAACCTCCCATTTTATCATTTTCTCTATATCCCCAAATCCATTCTTCGTTTTCATAACATTTGTCACTTGTTACATTTACAATAACTTTTACCGTTTTAGCTTTTCGACAAGCTTCCAATACATTTAACGACCCCATTATATTTGTAGAATAAGTTTCGATTGGGTCGTCATAAGATGGTCTTACCAATGCTTGTGCTGCTAAATGGAATACAATTTCAGGTTCTACTTTTTCGAGGTAATCACTAAAGTTTTCTAAGTCTCTAATGTCCCCTTGTTTATCGTTTATTCCTTCCGTATTCAACAGTGCAAAATGGTTTAATTCGGACTCTTTAGGAGCT
>CAMZKF010000263.1 GCA_947311095.1 uncultured Flavobacteriales bacterium | reverse complement strand
CCTATCATTGCTTTAACAATACTAGCAATATTGATTCTTGGCGGATATTTATTTGTGAACAGAGATAAAAGTTCTCATCAATATCAATTAGTCCCCAATAACGCAATTAATGTAGCCTTCGTATCTCCATTAAAAATTTCAGAAGATTTCGTTCGTATTCTCAAAGATAACCCAACGTTATTAGACTCTGTTTGCGACATTCAAATCGATTTAAAATCAATAAAACAAGAAGCAAAAGGAAATGGCATTAACTTTTTAGAAGACGCAATCCTTTACACTTTTGTCGATTCTGTTCAATTTAAGCAAAATATAGGTATTATCTTATCCGTTTATAATACAACACAATTTTTAAAATTCTTAACAAACGAAAATTATGTGACAGAACAGTATAAAAATGGAAAAATCATTACTTTAGAAAAAGAAAAAATACAACTGATAAATCACAATGGAACTTTTATTGTTTTTAAACAACTCGAAAACACTGAATTAATAAGCCTTGATGTTGTAAAAAACCAATTTGATTTAATATTTGGAAACAATAAACAGCCTCTAGCTGCTCACAATGCTTTTTACACCAGTTTTGCAAAAAAAAGAAATCACTTGGGAATATGGATGAATAGTAATAATTCTGAAATTCAAAAATTTACAACCTTATTTAGTATTTTTAAAAATTTCTCTGAATACGATTTTTCTTTCAACGCTCTAAAAGAATATATTGAAATAAATTCTGAAATAAAACTAAGTAATAACGATTTTTATGTAGAAACAAACAAGCATCCAATAACCCTAAACAAGGACGAGATTGGAAAAATAAGCTTAATAAGTAAACCTAAGTATGTAAAAAACATCATGCAAAGCGTAATTCCAAGCCAACAAAATTGTTTATTAAATTATTTTACGGGCGGGTTGTGTTCTAGTATTATCGGTTATAAAAGTTTCCCTGTATTTACCACAAAAATTAATCAAAAAATAGACCCTCAAACATTTGAAACCATACAAGCTTTAGACACTGTAGAATTTAGTCCTCAATTAAACTTACCTGAAGTTATGACTGTTTTACAAATAAAGAATTCGGACTCATTGTTGCATCAATTAGAAAAAGACACATTAGCAATAAAAAAAGATGATTATTGGACAATTCCAAATCCTTTGTTTATCAACGAATACCTTTATTTAAAATTAGAAAATAATCTTATTTATATTGGCTCAAACAATAATTTTGAGGCTATAAACCCTGAGTTTACAACTTTTAGTATTTGTTTTCACTTACCAAAATCGATAAATAATTACATTCCAAAAAACACATTCCAAAAAATGGGAATGAGCATGATTCCCGAAGTTTCAATCTCCACTTTCAATCTTAATTTTGACAAATTAGAAGACGACACCCTCTACTTAAAAGGAAATATAAAATTGGTGAATAAAAAACAACATTCTCTTATTATTCTTACAGGAGAAATTTTAAAATTCAGAAGCTTATTGAAAGGCTTTCTATAACAATAAAACTTATTGGTTTTAACTTATGAAAATTTATTTAAATAAACTAAAAGGAGAAAAATCTGCTTTTTGGTACATTATCGACTTTGTAATGATTCTCTTAATTGTTACAAATCTATTTTGGATGGGATTCGACATGGCTTTTTACACCAAATTCTTTAGGGCATTTGTGTACAATGTAAACAGTGATTTTTACCGATTTTATTACAATGTTATCCATCCCGATTTTTTGTATTACGACATGTTTTACGTAGCGCTTTTCTTGAGTGAATTTATAGCCAGATGGGCATATTCGGTATTCGAACGTAAATTTGACAAATGGTACATCTACCCTTTTTTCCACTGGTACGATTTAATTGGATGTATTCCCCTTCAATCTTTCCGTTTTTTAAGGTTAATTAGGATTTTTACACTTATAATTCGATTACAAAAAAAAGGAGTTATAGACATCAAAGAAACGTGGTGGTTTAAAGTTTCTACAAAATATTACTACATTTTAGTAGAAGAAATATCTGACCGAGTTACAGTAAACATAATATCGGGGACACAAGACGAATTAAAAGCAGGAAGTCCGATAGTAGATAGAGTTATAACCGAAGTTATTTTACCTCAAAAAGAGGTAATAGCACAATGGGCGGCAGAAAGAGTAAAATTTGCTTCGGCTACGATATACGAAGAGAAAAAAGATGACCTTAGGTTGTATTTAGCTTCGGCTGTAAAAGAAGCCGTAGAAAAAAGCAACGAAATATCTGATTTAGAAAAAATCCCGATACTAGGAAAACAAATTTCTCAAAAACTAGAACATTCAATTGGCGATATTACTTCTACTATAATCGAAAAATCGCTACTCGACTTGGCTCAAAAAGATACCACCTCGTTAATCGAAGAAATAATAGAAGTAGCCCTAAAAACAATCACACTTCCATCGGAAGAAACAGCATTTGAAGAAGCTACAAAAGAAATGGCAGTTTCTGCTTTAGAGTTAGTAAAAGACCAAGTAAAAATAAAGCGCTGGAAAGATTAGAATTATCCTCAGCCAAAAAATCCCAATTGAAAATAATTTCAATTGGGATTTTTTTTTTACTTTTTTATTTCTGAAAATTAAACCCTAAAGACAATCCTACTTTCCCTCCATTTCTACTCGGAGTATAATAAATATTGATTGGTATATTCATTCCATCAGCACTAAATGTTTTCCCAAAAGCAAGCATTAAACCAAAATCGACATCATACTCTCCCCTACTATCAACCCTTTTTATTGTACTTACTTTTGTTTCGACTCCATTACTGTCAATATTTTTATCTCCCAAAATCCATTTATTTTCATTGTTATAATGACCTCTTGCTTTTTTAGCTAAGTTAAACGTTGGTCCAAAAGCAAACTCAAGCCCTCTTTTATTTGTTCTAATTCCATGAAGTATATTAATAGAAGGAATAAACATTCCCTGATCAACACCTGTAATAGCAGGTACAATTTCAACCAACATTTGTAAACTTCCTGTGTTTACATAAGCTTTTTCAAATTGATATCCCATATGACTTAAATAAGGATTTACATCAAAACCTCCGTCTTCTAGTGGTGCTTGTAAAATATCGGCAGACCAACCCGTAAAATAAGTCATTCCAAATCTAACGCCACTTGCCTTTACAGCTTTTATACTTTTTGCTTTGTTTTCTGGAATTCCTTGAACTTTTTCTAATGACGCTAAAATTGCAGCATTATTTTCGATTCCAAACATTTCTTTTAAAGCGACTTCAAACATTAAGTTTATATATCCTTCTGCGTAATTATATTCTTTAGAAAATTCATTTACAATTTTTTCTGTTTTAACATCTACAATCCATAAAGTAACCGTAGCATTTCTTCCATTGATAGCCAAGCTACCAGACATAATATAATCTGTCGCAAAAAACTCTCCATTTTTCACCAAACAAGCCCTTCCAAAGCAATTGATATCTATATTATGTTTGATTATAATATCTTTAGTATCATAAATATCTAATACATTATACTTGTTAATTTTCTTCAATTCGCTTCTCAATAAATTAGTTAATTCATAATTTGAAACACCACTAACCTGAGAATCAAAACTCATTACAGTTATCGATTTTTTACTTTCTTGAGCTAAACTATTGAATGATAAAAACATTAATGCTATCATTGTAATTATCGTTTTGTTTACCGTTTTCATAATTTTTGTATTTTTATTTGTTACACTGCAAATGTAAGCAATATCTTTTTTATAACAAAAACATATAAACCGTTTTACTTATTTTAAGTAATTACATAAACCGCTGACAAACAAAATTAAAAGACAATAAAACTTACTTAAAATAATTAAAACACAAATAAAATTAAATATGCTTATCTTTGAAAAAAACAAAAAACATGAAACGAATTGCTATATTCCCAGGGTCTTTTGACCCAATAACTAAAGGTCATGAGTCTATTGTAAAAAGAGCTGCCCCCCTATTTGACAAAATAATAGTCGCAATTGGCGTTAATTCTTCTAAAAAAGGAATGTTTGATTTAGAAAAACGAGAAGAATTAATAAAAATAACATTCAAAAACGTATCCAATGTAGAAGTTATGACGTACAGTGGCTTGACTGTTGATTTTTGTAAGCAACAAAATGCAAATTATATACTTAGGGGATTACGCTCTAACGCCGATTTTGAATATGAATTTACAATTGCTCAAATGAATAAGTTACTAAAAGACAAGATTGAAACATTTTTCTTATTAACAGAACCTCAATACAGTGCTATTTCATCTACAATAGTAAAGGATATTTATAGAAATGGAGGTGATGTAAGCCAATTTATACCCGAAGCTATATCGCTTAAATAAAAAATATATTATTGAAATTTATTGCCGTTGGATTAATAACTGCATTGGTATAAAACTTGTTAATTATAATTAAAAAAATCAATCAATTATGAAAAAAGCCTTTTTATCAATTATACCTCTCCTTTTCTCTTTTTTTATTAATGCTCAAACCACTATAAACGTATCAGCCCCAGATTACATTGGTAAATATGCTATTTTAAATACAATACAAGACCCTGTTACTTATACCAATAAAAAATTAGACAAAAAATTAATTGATAGCACAGGGCAATTCTCCTTTGAAGTTGACACCAATGTTGTTATAAAATCTTATATAGACATAGGAAGCACCTCTAGTTTCTTATACATCGACCCTGCAACAAAATCTTATTCTGTTTATTTCCCTAAAAAAGAGGACAATCACCGTTTAAATAACAATTCTGTTTCTCTAATTTTTGATGGTTTATCAAAAAATGACTTAAATACTTTAATCTTAGAGTTCAATTATAGAGTCGATGATTTTCTTTATGGAGACTCCTTAAAAAAGCAACGCTTAATTTTACAAAACGATGCCTTTAAAGATAGCCTAAATCAATTCAAAAAAACTTTAATTACAGCATATAGACCTATAAAAAACAAATATTTTCACGAATATATAAAATATACCGTTGCCGATTTAGAACAACTTTATATGGGAAGAGGAATGCTGAAAAATAAAATATATTTATTTGAAACTTACATCAACAACAAACCTATTTTATATAATAACGATGCTTATTTCAATTTTTTCACTTTAAACTTCGAGCATTTTTTTATGACCAATATAGGGCTTATCGATAAAATTAGACACGCGATAGACTACTATGGAAGCTATGAAAAACTAGATGAAGTTTTAATCAATAGCCCCTTTTTGAGAAACGATACCATAAGAGAACTTGTTACCATACTAAATTTGAACAAAGCTTATTACAAAAATAGCTTTAACAAAACGAATGTTAAATCCATCTTAAATCAAATTTTAGACAAAACAACAATAAAAGAACATCAGCTTATCATTACTAATCTACTAAAAGAATATAACCTGTTAATCCCCAATTCAAA
Source organism: uncultured Flavobacteriales bacterium (assembly GCA_947311095.1). Taxonomy (GTDB): domain Bacteria; phylum Bacteroidota; class Bacteroidia; order Flavobacteriales_D; family Parvicellaceae; genus S010-51. Next base: position 6,337 of record CAMZKF010000263.1, on the reverse strand, counting down.
AGCTCCTAATTTCACTTTATACACGCCTACAAATGACACCATTCACTTATCTGATTTTTTAGGTAAATATGTTTACATTCAATTTTGGAGCACTGGTAGTCAAGCTTCTATTCAAGAACTTAAAATAATGGAGGAAATGAAACCTAAATATGAAAAACAAATTACCTTTATAAGCATTTCATTAGACGAAAACGAACAAGATTTTATTGATTGGAGACTCCGAAATAAAAAATATGATTGGACTTTTGCTCACTACAAAGGAGAAAACGACCTCTTGATGAATTACGCCATAAAAAGTGTTCCTTCATACGTACTTATTGACAAAAAAGGAAACATAGTAGATGCCCACGCCATGAGTCCAGCGCCAAATTATCCTAAACCTAGTATAGATAAAACGTTTTTCTTTATCAAGAAGAAAGAAGAGCCTAATGCTAAAAGAAATGTTGGAGGTAAATTAAATTAAATATTATTACATAAAAAAATCATAGCCTAGACTATGATTTTTTTATGTAATAATAATTATAAAAGACTACTATTTCTCATTGCTAACCTTCTTACTTCTCTTTTTAAATTCCTTTTCGATATGATAAAACTTAGCCACTTTTTTGGGAGGCAATACAGCTAAAAACTTTGTATTATATTCCTTTTGAATATTCAAGTTTCCTTGTCTTAACTCCAACACATTATCCAGCAATTCTACTACTTCAGCATCTGTCATATCTTCTATTTTAACCTTAGCTCCTTTTTTCGATTTTAGACTTGTTCTAAGTGCTTTTCTGTCTTTATTTCGTTGCTCGTACAAAGGCCAAAAAACCTTAGATTCAGCAGGTGTAAGCTCTAACCGTTCGGTAATAAAAGCTATTTTTCTCGCTTTTTTTTCATTTTTTTTATCCTGTCCTACAGCCAAATTAATTGTTCCTAAAACAATGGCTAATACTATTATCAATTTCGTTTTCATAATACTTTTTTTTAATAAATTAATACTCTTCTTCCAATTCAAAATATTCATCAAAGTCACTAGAGATAACTTCAATTTGTAATTGTGGTTTTTGCATTTCTTCGTTAAGAAAACACAAAACTTCAGCATCGTCAAACACAATTCCATCTGTCAATACTACCTCATCTATCAACAAGTTGTCAGAAAACCCATCTGCAGTTAGGTTGTTAAAACTTGCGTTAAATAAAGCAATATCAGGCGATAGATTAGCCGACGGTTTCAATAAAAGAAAACCTAGAATCAATAGAGCAGCAACCGCAACAAGAGGGTATAAAAATTGTACAATTTTATTATTCTTTTTCGGTTTTGATGTACATTCACTTATTTCCAGCAGCTGACTCGGTAATTGATCAAAATACCCTTCAGGAACTTTAAGCTTTCTACCTCTTTTTATTTGCAATAAAATAGGCGCTTCATCTTCTCTATTTTTGTCTTTTTCTTTCATTTATTCTTATGACTCATTAAAAACTAAAAGGTTTAATTACTTTTTAAATATTTTTCTATTTTCTTAACCGCTATATGATAACTTGCTTTCAAAGCCCCCACAGATGTATCGGTTATTTCTGCAATTTCATCATACTTTAAAGCTTCAAAATATTTTAACTGAAAAACTATTTTTTGTTTATCAGGCAAATAAGATATCGCCTCTTCTAATCTTTTCTCAATTTCAGAACACCCCATACTTACTTCTACCTGAGTCACCACTTTTACTTCACTATTTTCGGAATGCATCTGTATTCTTCTTTTTCTTTTCGCTATAAAAGTCAACGACTCATTAGTTGCTATTCGATAAAGCCACGTATAGACTTTAGCATCTCCTTTAAAATTAGATAAATTTTTCCAAACCTTAATAAACACATTCTGCAACACATCGTTAGCATCGTCGTGAGAAGAAACAATATAACGAATATGCCAATACATCTTCTCGCTATATTCTGAAACAATAAGTTCAAAAGCCAACTTCAACTCACTATTGCTCAACAGCCCTAAAACCTTTTTAGTAATTACCCTATTCTTTTTCATTCGTTGCTTTTACCCTATGATACCAATAATCAATTGAATTGCGTCCTATTAACCCTTTTGTTTTTTACTATTTATCTTCATAAAATATATTCAATTTCTAAAGATGCAATTCAATAATCAATTGGTATGACTTCATAAAACTAAAAAAGTTTAATCATTCTAAAAAAAATATTAACTTAGCAAAACTACTTTAACAAATTCCTATGGCAAATTCATTAAAAACTTTAGAATCAATTACCGCCACAGATTTGGTCAATTTATACACTAATGATTTATATCGATTTGCCGTTGCTAAAACCAAAAACAAAGAAATTTCAGAAGATTTGGTTCAAGACACCTTTATTGTAGCAGTCACAAAACTTAACACTTTTAGAGGTGAAAGTACACATAAAACTTGGCTAATTTCCATACTAAGAAATAAAATTTCAGACTATTACCGAAAAAAAACACGCGAAAACATTTCCGACAAAGAAATGGACGACCAAACACTTTCTTTTAACGCCAGTGGCTCTTGGAATAAAGAAAATATTCCTTTTGTATTTGAAGAAACCGAACACTTATTAGACAACACCCAATTTACACAAGTATTTTACGATTGCATCGATGGATTGCCTCAACTATGGAGTTCCGTAATCAAAATGAAATATGTAAACCCAACAAAAAGCAAAGAAATTTGTAAGGAATTAAACATTACAGATACTAATCTATGGCAAATCGTACACCGCTCTAAATTAAAATTAAAAGATTGTTTAGGAACGAATTGGATAAAAAACAATTAATTATGTCGTGTAAAAAATCAACGGAATTAATCGAGAAATCGAAAATAGCTTCATTAAGCTTAAAAGAAAAATTATACCTTCGCTTACATTTAGCTATGTGTTCTCCCTGCACTAAATACAGTAAATTAAGCGACCAAATAGACACTCTAATTAAAGCTGGATTCAATAAAGAAAATGAAACCGACGTTATTTCAGAAAAAAGAAAAAAAGAAATAATATCTATCTTAAACCAAATCGAACATTAATCTTATCTCCCACCTAAAAACATTATAAAAATCATTAGGGCGTTCGAGCGGGCTATCCACTCTATCTTTTGTTTTCAAAAAAAAATGAAAACAAAAGGATGCCGTTACTATCCCTAACGCAAAAAAAATAGAAACTTCTTTTAACATAAATTTAAACCGAAATTAACTTATCCTTATCCTAAATTCGATAACTTTGTAAAACGTCAACCGTAGCATTATGAAACAAAACGTAGCATTAGTATTATCAGGAGGTGGAGCAAGAGGAATTGCCCACATTGGGGTAATCGAAGTATTGGAAGAAAAAGGATTTAACATAACCTCTGTTGCAGGCACTTCTATGGGAGCTTTTGTAGGAGCAGTTTATGCCGCAGGAAAACTACCAGAATTTAAAAATTGGCTCATCAATATCGATAAGCTAGAAATTATAAAACTAATTGACTTTTCATTTTCCTCATTAGGTTTTATAAAAGGAAATCGTCTATTCAATGAGTTAAGAAAATTTATTCCCGACACCAACATCGAAGAATTACCAATTAGCTTCAAAGCTGTCGCAACAGACATCATGAATAGAAGAGAAATTGTATTTGAACAAGGTTCAATTTTCGATGCTGTAAGAGCTTCTATTTCTATCCCTTCTGTTTTTGCTCCTGTCAAAACAAGTTCAACTATGTTGGTTGATGGAGGCATGGTCAATAATTTACCACTAGACAGAGTAGAAAGAAACGATGGAGATATTTTAGTCGCCTGTGATGTAGTCGCCAACGTACCTTATTATGAAGAAATTGAAATAGACAAAGAAAAATACGAAGGAAAAATACAACGCTTCAAAAACTTTTTTGGAGAAAGTAAAGCCTCAAAAATTTCAACTAAAATCAATAATTTTGAAATATTAGACAAAGCCATTAACTTAATGATAGAACAATTGGTAAAAGCTAAAATTAAAGAATACCAACCCGATTTATTCATTCAAGTATCTCAAGATGCATCAGGATTGTTTGATTTTTTTAAAGCCGAACATATCGTAAAAATCGGTAGAAGAATAGCACTAGAGCAATTGGCTATTTTTGAGAATGAAAACAAACATTAAAACAACAATAACCAACTGTTTTCCGCCCTATCTTTCAACCCAATAGTTTTACATTTTTTTTATCTTTTCTTTTTATTGGTATAAAACAACTTTCAATAACGCTCTTGTTTTTATTGAGTTGTAGTATCATTAAAATCACTATCTTTGACGGCTAGATGAAAGAATTTTTTAAAATATTAACGCTAGTAAAAGGTTATAAACCTTATGCCATAGCTAATGTACTCCTCAATTTATTAGCTACCTTTTTCTCATTATTTTCTCTAATGATGTTAATCCCTGTAACTGAAATTTTATTTAGCCAAGGAGACAAACTTCAAAAAATATTAGATCACCCACCTGCTACTAATTTTTCTTCTTTTGATTTTTCGTTAAAAGATTATTTATTCTATTTACTTGCCCAGCAAATAGAAACAGTTGGACACGAAAAAGTTTTGCTTATGGTTTGCATCTTACTCGTTTCAGCTATTCTATTAAAAAACCTAGCAACTTACTTTGCTTTGTTTTTTATAGCAGTAATTAGAAATGGTGTAGTTCGAGATTTTAGAAACACCATTTACAATAAAATTGTAGAATTACCCCTAGCCTATTATTCTGAAGAAAAAAAAGGAGATATTATATCACGAATGACCAACGATTTAAAAGAAGTTGAGTGGTCTGTTTTACGTTCGCTAGAAGCCATATTTAGAGATCCTATAAACATTATTGTCTTTTTTGGAACTTTAATTTGGATGAGTCCTTCCTTAACTCTGTTTTTAGTTATCTTTTTCCCAATATCAGGATTATTAATCGGTTTAATTGGAAAAAGTTTAAGAAGAAGTGCCTCTAAAGGACAAGAAAAACTAGGAGGGTTGGTAGCTCACTTAGAAGAGACACTTGGAGGGTTAAGAATTATAAAAGCTTTTAATGCAAAAGAATCTTCAAAAGAAAAATTTAAAGACTTTAATGAAGAATACAATAAAGTAATGATTAAAATGTACCGAAAAGGTGATTTAGCATCTCCTGTAAGTGAATTTTTAGGAATAGCTTTAATTGCTACCGTTTTATTATATGGAGGTCGTCTCGTTTTTTCTGGAGAAATTAGAAGCTCTATGTTTATCACCTACATTGGTTTGTTATCTCAACTTATTTCACCATTCAAAGCTATTACTTCTGCTTATTCTAACGCACAAAGAGGACTATCGGCAATGGATAGAATAAAAGAAATAACAAATGCCGAAGTAACAATAAAAAACAAAGAAAATGCTATAGAAAAAACAAGTTTTGACAAACAAATAGAATACAAAAACGTATCTTTTAAATACGGCTCTGAAACGGTCTTAAAAAACATAAACCTAACCATAAAAAAGGGGAAAATGATTGCTTTGGTTGGTCAATCTGGAGCAGGAAAATCGACTCTAGCTGATTTACTACCTCGGTTTTACGATGTTACAGATGGACAAATCTTAATAGACGAAATAGACATTAGAGATTTAAGCTTAGAAAGTCTTCGAAGTCATTTAGGAGTAGTAACACAAGCCCCTATTTTGTTTAACGATTCTATTTTCAACAACATTGCCTTTGGATTTGAAAAAGCAACAAAAGAACAGGTTATAAATGCCGCAAAAATAGCCAATGCCCATGAATTTATCCAAAATTTAGAAAACGGATACCAAACCAATGTAGGAGATGGAGGTGGCAATCTTTCTGGCGGACAAAAACAACGAATAAGTATAGCTAGAGCTGTTCTTAAAAACCCTGAAATATTGATTTTAGATGAAGCGACTTCGGCTTTAGATACCGAAAGTGAAAGACTCGTACAAGAAGCTTTGAATAATCTTATGAAAAATAGAACATCATTAGTTATTGCACACCGCTTATCAACCGTCCAACATGCCGACGAAATTATAGTAATGCAACAAGGAGAAATAATAGAAAGAGGTACGCACTCTGGATTGGTTTCACTTGGAGGAACGTATAAAAAACTAACGGAAATGCAGTCCTTTGCTTAATCATTTGAATCCATTTAAATTGAGATAAAATAAACCTCTATTAAATTGGTTTTTAGTAGCTTTCTTTGTCTTTTAGCACAAAAAAAAATGAAAAGATAAAAGTTCACGTAAATAGAAAAGTTGTCAAAGGGTAAAATATGCGATAATACCATAAATTACTCTTTTATTATCTTAAATACATTTATTTTATTAGTGTTGTTATCTTTAATTTTAAGAAT
>CAMZKF010000262.1 GCA_947311095.1 uncultured Flavobacteriales bacterium | reverse complement strand
TTTTTGGCTTAGTGTACTGTTGTTAAAAACAAAAACTACAAACGGACAGCTTGTTTAAACGCCCAAGAAAGAGAATAATAATTATTGACGAATAACAAAAAAACAATATTATGATGAAAATAGCGATAACTTTAACGATTCTAATGGTCGGTTCTATGTTTTATTCTCAAACGTGGAAAACCTATCCTTATGTACCAGCTGGAAGTCAGGTTTCTTTTCCTTTAGATGAAGGTAGGCATAGTGCTGAACCCTCGGAATGGTGGTACACAATTGGGCATGTAGTAGGAGCTACCACAGGAAAACATTATAGTTACATGCTAACTTATTTTTATTACCCTTATGGAACTAGTATCGATGGTTTTAGAATACTTAACATAAGTGATGACGATAATCTGATTTTTAACGATGAAACTAAAGTGCTTTCGTATGATTCTTTGGCTACTGACAAGCTTTATATTGAAGCTAACTTGCTAGGCGGAGGTGTTGAAACATGGAAAAATAAAATGAATGGAACAAATGCCCTACCGTTTGAATATGAAATAAATGCTAGTTCGGCTGACGTAACGTTAAGTTTAGACTATAATACAACAAAGCGTCCGCTAATACTAGGAGATGACGGTTATCTTTTGCAAGGCGACTCTAATTACACCTATTATTATTCGCAGACAGGTATTGATGTTTTGGGAAGCATTACTTACAACGGAATAACAGAAAATATAGCTGGACTAGGTTGGATAGACCGTCAGTATGGAACGCTAAACCCTTCCAATGGAACAGAATATGAATGGTTTTCAATACAATTGTCTAATGATATGGATATTAACCTTTGGAATATTTTTAATGCCGAATATAAAGTTCCAGACGATGAAAAATTTAGAATTTTTGCTGCTTACGTCAATGATACAACGCAATATACTAGTTCTGATTTTGAATTGGAACGTTTATCTTATGCTTATACTCCAGACAGCGTGAAATGCTACGCCCAAAGTTGGCGACTAACCTCTCCGATTAATAATGTTGATTTAACTATTGCTACCTTGTATAGTAATTCAGAGGTGCAATCTCCATTTCGATTTTATGAGGGAGCAACTACTGTTTCAGGAACCGTGAATGGTACTTCGGTAACAGGTGTTGGGTTTACAGAATTATTACACGCTTACGAAGTTCCTGATGTAACAATAGCTAATAATGGAAATGTTTGGAATAATTCTATTCCTTTTTATTGGAATTTGAATAACCCCGACGATGGTAATCCTTTGTTTTATAAATTGGAATATAGTAATAACAATCAACAGAGTTATACATTAATAGTCGATGGAATTAGCGATACTTCTTACATTTGGAATACCAATCAATTTTCGAATGGAGATACGTTTTGGTTAAAACTCAGCGGATATTCTATTGATGGAACTTTAGTTGGTTCGACTACAAAACAATTTACCTACGACAATACTGTTGGTCTTTCTGAGCAAGTTAAAGCACTTGTTTTTTGCTATCCAAACCCTGCAAGAGAATCGATTAGAATAAAAGCAGAAGATATTCAAAAAATTGAAATTATAGATAGCAACGGAAAATTGATTAGGACTGAAAAAAGGAAGATTATAAATGTGAAAAACTTGAAAAGAGGAAGTTACATTGTAAAAACCTACACAAAATCAGGTGTTTTTACAGATAAAATTATGCTTGAGTAATTGAGTTCTATCAAATATGTTTGGAATTACACCAGTTCTGATTTTGAACTGGTGTAACTTTAATCTAAAAATCTAAAATTTGACTGTTTTTTCTGCTGTGCCGTCTTTCAAATAAAAGTCCCAAGTCCCATCTTTTTTATCGTTTTTGTAATATCCAATATATCTAATTTGCCCCGATTGATAATAAGAAACTGTTTTTCCATTTTTTAATCCGTTTGCATAAACACTTTCGCTTTGCTTGTTTCCATTCTGAAAGTAAGAAATCCAAGTTCCTGAGCGTTTCCCGTTTCTTTTTTCTCCTTTTATTTTGACTTTTCCGTTGGGGTAATGAGAAATAAAGCTTTCGTCTAATGGCGTGCTAACACTTGGTTTTATAATTGTTACGTTCGCTTCTTTTTCTTCGGCATTGCAACTTAAAATTAATAATGCAATTGCGATATAAATTATAATTTTCATTTTAGTTATTTTTCTTCTTTCATTATAAAAAGAAAATGTTTGACATCTATCATTTTGGTAACCAAAGATAATATTAATCCAAAAAATCCAAAGGTAATAAACTTTAGAAACCAATTTAAATCTAAATACTTGTCGAAAGTATAAAAACCAATTAAAAGACTAAAAGTAAACATAGAGGTAGAAACCAATACAGCCTTAATTCCTTTTATTTTCAATAAATTAAATACCAATATTATTTGACCCAAAACAGTTATAACTTGAGTAATTAAACTTGCCCAAGATGCTCCATAAGCTCCCAGTTTTGGTATTAAAAAATAATTAAGAACCAAATTGAGAAAAACACCTCCCAAAGCCAGTTTGTTTAAGCGTTTCAAATTCCCATTAGCTGTCAGTAGCGTTCCAAAAATATAGGTAGTGCTAACTGCCACAAAGCAAAGCATTAAAACACCAAAAGAATTAGCCGATTCAACCAACAACGTTCCTTCTACACCGTATCGCCAAGCAATTATTTCTGTTCGATTTAAGTAGGCAGCCAAAGCCAAAACAAGAGAGATAGAAAAAAGTATTTTGAATGATGTAAACAATAAATCTTCTACTTTCTTTTTTTCTTTTAGTAATTTAGCAAACAAAGGCAACAATAGTCCTGCAAACAAAAAACCAAGCATATTAAACGCTTCAAAAAACCGATAGCCTTGTGCATATATTGCTGTTTCTAGTTTTCCATTAGGCAACAATCGCTCTAGCATAATGGCATCTGAACGATAGTAAATCATCATCAATAAAATTAATGTAGCATAAGGCAAACTATGTCTTATAATGGCTATTGAGAAAACTTTATTGAACCTAAAAGAGACTTTACCTGTTTGTTTAATCACCAAAAACAAAGCCGTTAATAGTGTGATAGCATAGGCTAAACTTTGAGCATAAGCAAACCATTCTATTTGGAATTTAGCCTCGTTTGTTCGCCACCACAGCAAATAGGAGAGTAGGATAATTAAGATACCCCTATCCAATACCGAAATAAAACTATCTTGTTTAAACAGTAACAACCCCGACAAGTTAGATCTCAAATACAAAATAAAAGCCACCAAAACCTGATTAAAAGCTAAAATACCTAATAGAAAATAATAATCGCTCGGATAATTTAGCAACCAAGCAACTAAATAAATAAGCCCAAAATAAATAAACGACAATCCAAGTCGAATTGTAATAATTCCCGAAAAATGTTTGTGTAAGAGCTGTTTGTGCTGGGCTATATTTTTAACGTTGTAATTGACAATGCCTGCATCTAAAAAAATATTAAGAATAAATGTTAAACCCAATAGCGAAAAATAAATTCCATAATCGGCTCCCGTTTGTTTTAATATTTCAGCATCAATACCCAAAATGTAAAAAGGCTTAACAATAACGTTAAGCATTAAAACTAAAATTAGATTGGCAATGAATTTTTTTTGCATTTAACAGTAAATCGAGAATATGGAAAATAAAAAGTCTATTCAATTAACACCAAATAGACTTTTATATAACGTCAAGAATTATTTTTTATTCCCCTGTAAAAACAGGTTTTCTTTTTTCCATAAAGGCAGTTGTACCTTCTTTAAAATCTGCCGTTCCAAAACATTTTCCAAACTCCGTAATTTCAGTCATAAAGCCATCTATTCCTACTCTATATTGTGCGTTTATCGATACAATTGCGCTCCCAATAGCTTTAGGTGAATTTCTAGCTATTTTAGAAGCTATTTTTTCACAAGTAGCAATTAAATCTTCACTGGCTACAACATTGTTTACTAGTCCCCATTTTTCAGCATCTTTAGCATCAATCATTCCAGCGGTAGTTATCATTTCAAAAGCCTTTCCCTTTCCAACCAACTGCGTCAATCGTTGAGTACCTCCATAACCAGGAATAACTCCCAAACCAACTTCAGGCAATCCCAATTTAGCATTATCCGAGGCGATTCTAATGTGAGAAGCCATAGCCAATTCTAAACCTCCTCCCAAGGCAAAACCATTGACAGCTGCAATTACAGGTTTAGATAAGTTTTCGACTAAATTAAACAATTTTTGGTGTCCTTCAGCAGAAAGTAGTTTACCTTCTTCTACCGAAAAACCTGCAAACTCTTTGATGTCAGCTCCTGCAACAAAAGCTTTATCGCCACTCCCAGTAAGAATTACAACTCTTAGTTCTTTGTTGTCTTCAATTTGAGTAAAAACTTGACTCAATTCTTGAATCGTTTCTTTATTCAAAGCATTTAATTGTTTGGGTCTATTGACGGTAACATAAGCCACCGAATCTTTTATTTCTAATAATATATTATTGTATGTCATACCTTTTTATTTTAATAATTAACAAAGGTAAAAATAATTATTATTCGTTTACTTCTTTCTGCTATAAACTTATTTAATCTTTGGGCGTTCGAGCAGGCTATCCACTGTATCTTTTGTTTTTTTTTATTAAAAAAAACAAAAGGATGCCGTTCCTATCCTTAACGCAATTTATTTACCGAATACTTTAGTCTAAAACTAATTTTCTATTTGCAATTAATAAAACATAAGGTCGAAGTCTATCCTCGTATTTTCCTCACTTTTTGAATAACGGAGAGCTAAAAAACAATTACATTTATAACCAATATTAAGCAAACAATAATATTATGTTAAGATTCAGGGCTTTAAGATGGATTAAATCAAAAACAATAACCTTTTAAAAACCTTACAAATTGTTGATAAAAATAATTGTATAATGAAAAACAAAAAAACAGTAATTGTAGTTGGAGGAGGAGCAGCTGGATTAATGACCGCAATGCAGTTAAGTCCCAAATTCAAGATTATTATAATAGAAAAAGAAAAATCAATAGGGCGAAAATTATTGGTTGCTGGAAAGGGAGGTTTTAACCTCTCTAACAACTGTTCGCTAGAACCATTTATAAGTAAATACACTCCCTCCTCTTTTTTAGAACAATCCATAAAATTATTTTCGTCCAACGATTTACAGTTATTTTTAGCGTCATTAGGTATCGAAACATACGTAGGCTCAAGTGGACGTATCTTTCCAAAAGAAGGAATAAAACCCAATGATGTTTTAAAAGCATTTAAAACCCAACTTTCAAAAAATGGAGTTCAGATTAAAGTGAATCATAAGTTTATTAGCTATTCAAAGAATGAATTGATTGTCGCTAATTCTAATAATGTTAAAGCGTCTTTATTTTTTGATTATTGCGTTTTTGCTTTGGGAGGAGCTTCTTGGTCTAAAACAGGTTCTGATGGAAAATGGACTGCTCTATTTCAGACTAAAAATATTAATGTCATTCCTTTTCAAGCTTCCAATTGTGGCGTTAATATTGATTGGAAAGCTTCTGTTTTAAATCATTATGAAGGCAAACCTCTCAAAAACATATCTTTTACCGTAGAAGGTAAAACCATTAAAGGCGAAGGCTTAATCACTTCATATGGTATGGAAGGAAATGCCATTTATCCACTCATTGGAAACGTTAGGGATTTATTACACGCTTCTAGCCATGCGCAATTATTTATAGACTTAAAACCAAATAATACGCACAAAGATTTGATGTTGAAAATGAAAGGGAAGTCATTTAAAGATTATAAAAAGACGTTAAATTTGTCTTCATTAGACATGGCTTTATTAAAAGCTTACACGTCAAAACAAGACTATTTGAATGTTAATACTTTTATTTCTTGTCTTAAAAAACTAGAACTTCCAATTATTGGGTTAAGACCTTTAGATGAGGCTATTTCAACCGTTGGAGGTATTAGCACAACTGCTGTAAATTCTGATTTTTCATTAAAAAATAATCCCAATATATTCAGCATAGGAGAAATGTTAGATTGGGATGCTCCAACAGGTGGTTACTTACTTCAAGCTTGTTTTTCCATGGGATATTCCGTAGCAAATACTATCAACAAGAATAGTTAAAGTGTTCTCTGTTTTCAAAAAAAAAGTGCTTACAAATCTCTTTTTTTTATAATGTAATAAGCTCCATAAGTAAATAAAAACGTCCAACACAAAGAAACGAAAACATTAAAGAAAGGAACGCTATAATCAACACTCAAATTAGTACCCATTTGAGTTGCAATACTTTTAAGTGTCTCCATTCTTAAAAATGGATTAGTAATTAAAGCTTCACTAGAATTTAAAGGTAAAAGACTGCTCATAAAATCAGCTGTTGATTTGGAGTAATTAGAACTTAAAACAACGGTTGTTATGACTTCAATAATGTACCAAACAATCATTCCTGCAATAGCAAATGCCGAACGTTTAATCAATACACCTAAAAACAAGCCAAAGGCATAAAAGCTAATTAATTTAACAAAGTAAGCAACAAAATACTGTAAATCTGAAAAAATTAACGAGACACTAACATCGGAAGCATAAATTAATCCTAAAATAAGTGAAACAAGAAAGACAAATAGAGTAGAGGCTAGTGACATTGCTACCACCATATAAAACTTAGATAATACATATTCTTGCTTACTCAAACCATCGATGAGGTTTTGTTTTAGTGTTTTGTTCGCATATTCATTGGCGACCATAGATACGATTACCAAGAGTAAAAAAAACTTAAAACCTGCCGCTACATAAGTGTTAAAATGCCAAATGTAAGGAAATTCAAAAATGCCTTGCTCTGCAATGTTAAATTCAATAGGCCCTAAATCTATTTTTGCTGTAACAAATAAAGCTATGGAGGTTAACAATCCAAAATAAATTAAGGTTATAATTTTACTTGCTCTGTTGTGTTTTAGTTTGTAATATTCAATACTTAATAATCGTAACATAATTTAATTTTTAGAAGCTGTTAAGGTTAAAAATTGTTGTTCTAAATTAGGCTTTCTTTTCACTAAGTGGGATAAATAAAATCCTTTTTTACACAATTGCTTATTAAAACTTGATGCAGACATTTCACTATTCAAAACAGCTATAACAACTCCGTCTTCAACCTTTGCCGATTCAATTTCAGGTATATTATTCAATTCGATTAATAAAGCTTCTGTACCTTCATCTATTTTTAATTCAAAAACTCCAAATGAAGCTGTAATTTCATCAACCTTACCATCGTATAGTTTCACTCCATTGCGAATAACAATAACGTGATTACAAATTTTTTCTACTTCATCAAGCAAATGAGAAGCGAATAGAATAGTAGTTCCTTTTTGGGCTATTTCATGTATAATTGCTCTAATTTCGTGTATTCCTTGCGGGTCTAATCCGTTGGTTGGCTCATCTAATATCAAAACTTCTGGGTTATTGAGCAATGCAGATGCAATGGCTAATCTTTGTTTCATTCCCAAAGAAAAGGTTTGAAAAATACTGTTTTTTCGTTCAAATAAATTAACTAGTTTTAATTTTTCGTCTATTCCTTCTGTTGTAATGTCTTTTATTTTACAAACCAGTTCTAAATTTTGTTGAGCGGTCATGTAGGGATAAAAATTTGGACGTTCTATTATAGCACCTACTTTTTTCAATGCTTCGTGATTAGATAATTTACCTCCAAACCATGTAAAAGTTCCTGAACTTGGATTCACTACGTTTAAGACCATTCCCAAAGTTGTAGATTTTCCACTTCCATTAGGACCTAGAATACCATAGATATTTCCTTTTTTGATTTCTAAACTTAAATTATTTACAGCGTGTACTGATCCATATTTCTTATTTAGATTCGATATTTTTAGAATTGTTTCCATATTAATTAAAAAGCCAAACTCTATGAAAGTAGAGTTTGGCTTTTATTTTTTAAATTAAAATTATATTTAGAATGTTGGCGTTCTTTTTAGAACTTTAAGTTCAACACGTCTATTAATTGCAGCTGCTTTTGCGTCTTTCTTTTGTTCTTCACAAGAGTTTAACATTTGTGTTTTTCCATAGCCTTTAGGCGACAATCTAGATTTAGGTATTCCTTTCTCTATTAAATAATCATAACAAGATTGAGCTCTTTTTTTAGATAACTTCAAATTCTGAGTATCACTTCCTATACAATCGGTATGTGCACTTAACTCTACAATAATGGTTCTATTTCGCATTAAAAACTTATAAATGTTATCCATAATTGGATAAGAACCTTCTTGAATATCACTTTTTCCAAATTCAAAATAGATATTATCTACATTTATTTTAGCATCTAAATCGGCAGAAGGATTGAGTTCAAAAGTTGACATTTTATCTAGTAATTTTTTTCTATCGTCATCACTCATACCATATACAGAAGGAACTCTAAAACTGTAAGGGTCATAACCTTCTCTTATTACTTTTACTTTATAATCTTTTGTATTATCAATAGGGTGAAGCCATTTTCCATCTTTATCTGTTAATACTGTTCCTACTTTTTTCCAAGATCCATCTGCTTGTTTTTCATAGAGTTCTATTTCTGCATTTTCTACAGGTTTATTTGTAATTGCATCTATTACAACACCTGAAAGTGTAGCCATGTTTAATTCTACTCCCATTAGCATTTCATTTATTTTAGAAGCTCTCTCTACATCTTTACTTAAAATTTCAACCGTTTGTGTTTCGTATTTATTGTGTTTAAATACGACTTTTTGATCTAAATTACGTTTAATATTTACTTCCCATTTAGCGTCTTCTGTTGTTACCGTAGAGTCGGTTAATATCCATTCTCCTTCTTCTTTAGTGTAGGTTTCTATTGTTACATCGGAGAGTAACGCTCCTGTTACACGATCGACAACAACACTTGTCAATTGAACAGACTCTTTATTTTCTACCAATTGCAAATTAATGTCTTTATTGTTATCCCAATTCTCATCTACGGTAATTCGTTGACGAGCAATAAATCCATCTTCTGTGGTAATTAACAATTCATATTCTCCCGGAGAAACTTTAAAGGCGTATCTACCATTTTCATCGGTATAGGTTTCTGCAATCAAGTTTCCTTCTAAATCAAACAATTGAACCAATGCACCTACCAATATATTTCCATCGGCATCTCTTGCAATACCTGTAATCAACATTTTTCCCATTTTAAACAAATAAATGTCATCGTCTCCTTTTCCTCCTGCTCTATTTGAAGTTACGTATCCTTTATTTTTACGGTTTCTAGAATAAACAAAACAAAAATCATCGGCTGGGGAATTAAATGGAGCAGATAGAATTACAGCTGGTTTGGGATAATTAAAATTACTAACATCGGCTTTAAAAATATCTAAATTACCAAACCCAGGTCTTCCATCTGATGCAAAATACAACATTGAAGAGTCGGAAAAAGTTGGGTAAAATTCATCTCCTGCCGTATTTACATTAGTTCCTAAATTCTTAATGCTATCGACTTTTGTTCCATTTATAATTCCCGAGTAAATATCAAACCCTCCTTGACCTCCTTCTTCTAGCTGAGTAGAGAAATAAATAATATTGGTATCGGGAACAATACAAGGGTGCCCTGTCACAATTTTATTTTTTATACCATCAAATTTTAATGGTTCTAATTTGTCAATTCTTAAATTTTCGATATCTAAAAACCCAACCCAAATATGAGGTAATTGTTTATATTTATACTTATTCCATTTCTTTATAAAATCGGTTCTAGTAATGTAGATTAGATTTTTTTTATAATCAATATCAAATGCGCCTATATGAAAATCATCTGGCATTTGTATTTCATTTTTACCATCTTTGCTTGAATAATAGTATAATGTAGCTTTAGGTCTTATGCTACTTCCGTAAGCTAATTCTTCCTTCTGTGTTAGAGAGTCACTTTGTTTCAATAGTAAAGCATCTTTATTTACAGGGTTTTCAGAAATGTAAAGTATTCCTCTTTTAAATGGTTTTGCAAATAAATCGGCTGCTCCTCCGTTTATTTTTTTTAAGTCAAAAAGTGATACTTCAGACTCTTTTTCTTCTGCATAGTATTTTTTTAAGAATTTTATTTCTTCTTTTAAATCTTTAATAAAGGTTTCATCTTTTGATGTTTTTCCTTTTTTAGGAATGAATTTCAAGGCATCTTTTAAATATCTATTGTTTTTTAATGTTTCCGAATAGATGAGAGAATCTTCATAACTTAGCTGTTTAGCGCTCGCTATTTGAGAAAAAATTCTTTCCGAGTTTTTATAATCATTGACATAATAATATGCCATTGCTAATTTTTTTACATCTCCTTGTCTCAATAATTCACAACTCTCATAATATTTAATTGCTAATTTATATTCATAGGTGTCGAATAAATAATCAGCTAACTCAACTTGAGATTTGACATTAAAAAATGTAACAAATAATAAGAATGATAATAGGTATTTCATACGTTATTTTCTATCGTTTGTATAAATTCTATTTCTTCTTTTCCAAACCGCAGTTTTAGGAGAAGTATCGACACTAATTTGATATCCAATTAATATTTCATGTGTTCCATTACTAATTGTTCTCACATCAGAGAGGGTATAATCATAAGCGTAGCCTACTACAAATTTTTTAAATTCAAATCCCGCTTCAAATATAGCTGCGTCTTGACCTCTATAACCTGCTCCTATCCACATTAGATCATTGTACATTAATCTTAAATTGGCTTCGTAAGAAAAGGGAGCTTCAAACATATAACGTGTAAAAAAACTAGGAATTAAATCTACTTTTTTTGACAAAGCTAATTTAGCACTTCCGTCAAAATAAATTACTCGATTCAAGATATTGTTCACAGCAATTGAAGATAAATCTTTTTTTGTTTCAATTAGATTAACAGCTGACAAACCTATTCTAAATTTTTCTCCATAATAATTTAAGCCAAAGCCTACGTCTGAAATAAAATAATTTAAGTTATTGTTTAACAGTGTAGCATCATTGGGGTTTTGAGTCACTATTTTATCTTTATCAAAAGTAAACTGAGTAAACATACCCGATAATCCAAATGCCAAATGTGCTTTTTGAGATGTTTGAATACGGTAAGAAAAAGCTAAATTTCCTCCTGTTCTATCTGTCACACCCGTCGATTCATTATACATTTGAAGTCCTAAACCTATTTTTGCTCCAATTGGGGCATGAACAGATATGTCTTGCGTTTCGGGTGCGTTTTTTAATCCTGTCCATTGTTGACGAGCAGATAAATAAACGGGTATATATTTTCTTGTTCCAGCTTCTGCAGGATTGTAAGATAATCGATTGTATAAGTATAGACTTTTTAACGGGATTTGCTGTGCAAAAAGTGCACTTACTAAAAAGGTAAATACAATTAGTAACCCTATTTTTATTTCTTTATTCATATTTCTTTATTATCTAATAACTGTTATTGAACCTGATTGTTGTGGCTTTTCTTCTCCAAATTTTACTAAGTAATAGTAAGTCCCTGATGCAACATTTTCGCCTTTATAAATAGCGTTCCAATTCACTATTTTATTTTGTGTTTGATAAATTACCGCTCGCCATTTATTATAAATGATTACTTCTGGACTTGAATAATTAGACAAATTTAATTGCCACGTATCATTAACTCCGTCCCCGTTAGGTGTAATTGTATTAATAGCCCCAGCAATTGGACCTTCATTACAAGAAATAGATACTAGAACTGTTTCGTAAATTGGCACGTAACAACTTGAAACAGCGTCATAATAAGTGTAGGTTATTGGATGTACTCCAACGCCTACGGTTGCTGGTTCAAAAAAGTTTTGATTGATTCCATTTCCTGAAAATTCTCCTCCTGTTGGATTTGTCATGTTTGATAAATCTACTGGGTTTAAATCACCACATATTTCTCCTTCAAAATCAAAAGTTACGACTGGACTTATGACAACCAATGTTACGCTCATACAATTGTTGTAAACTTGACATTGTGTCGCTCCCCCTGCTCTTAAATAATAAGTTGTCGTTTCTAATGGGTGAACAATTAATGAATCTCCCATACCAATAGTTGTTCCTCCACAACTTTCATCACTCCAATACCATAGTTCGTTAGGGGCTAATACTCCTCCTATTTGTTTTATTATAGTAGTGTCATTCCCACAAATGTTTTGTTGACTCAATTGCAATTGGCTAGGCATTGTAGATGTAGAACCTACATTGACTAATTCAGAATAGCAACCGGGGGTTATAGGACAAACGCCATTTTCTGGAGATACAAAATAAGTCGTCGCTACTGTTGGTTGCAAAGTAATTTGAGTTCCTGTTCCTACTGGTGTACCTCCACAACTACCTTCGTACCATTGCCAATTTGCACCTGTTCCTATTTGACCAGAATTAACTGTTAATGTAATATTGTCTCCTACACAAATTGTTGTGTTTCCACTAATACTAGTTGGAATAATTGAAACGGTATTATACGTTATTAGTACAGTGTCCCTTGTTATTCCACAACATGTTCCGCCATCAATAGCCCATTCTAACTTTGTAATTCCTTCGGATAATGTAATTTGTGAACTTTCTAAATTTAGATTTGTAATTGTTGATGTTCCAGAAATTACTGTCCATGTTCCTGTTCCGTTGCTTGGAGTATTTGCCCACAAAGTATAAACATTATTATTATCGCAAATTACAGAATCTCTTCCTGCATCAGCAATATTTGGAGAGGATTCTGATACATAATTAAAACCTTGATAAAGATTTGTACCATAAACAACATCGTGTCTTCCTAAGTTTAAATATTCTGTAACACCGTTAACTCCTAATGTAGTAATGGGATTTGTGTTTGCTCCAAAAACCCATGCAAAAGAACCTACCGCAGTATAATTATATTCATCTTTTAAGCAGGTATGGTTATCCATTGTAAGTAAATCTTGTCCTGCTAAATCAAATGTATTGTCATCTGTTACCAATATTGTTCCTCCATCTAAATACACCAATTGAGCATCTCCATTTGCTCCAGAACCTCCGTCTCCACCTGCACCTCCGTTTCCGCCGACACCTCCGTTTCCGCCTGCACCAACTTCTCCATTGGTTTGAGTGTCTCCATATCCAATAGCTCCACCTTGACCGCCTAAGCCACCTTGACCACCTAGGCCACCTTGACCACCACCTAAAGTATTAAAATAGCATTGTTCAACAATTCCATTCGTTCCATTATTATATAAATAGAGGCAAAATGAAGCTCCTCCGCCTGTTCCACCTGTCCCACCTGTTCCACCTGAGCCGCCGCCACCACCTCCGCCGCCGCCACATCCAGCGCCGTAAGAACAATAAGGACCGAAAAATCCAGCATCTCCTTGACCTCCGCCACCTCCGCCTCCAGTACCACCTTGACCGCCAGTACCACTTAATCCTGCGGTTCCAGCTGTTCCATTGACAAAGAAACCGCCACTATATGTTCCTGAAGCTCCTGCTATTCCATCTAAACCGTTTGTACCATTTGCGCCTGAAGTTCCACTGTGTCCATCATATCCCTGACAAGCTCCATGTCCACCTCCAGCTCCAACACTGGTGTTACTAGAACCTCCAAAAACACTACCTCCAGCTCCTCCTGGCCCTCCGTAATTGTCTTCTCCTCCACCAGAACCACCGCCACCACCAGCTCCACCATTAACAATTGAAGTTGCAGCTCCACCAGCTCCACCTGTAAGTCCAACACTCGAACCTCCAGGTGGGTCTAAAGCTCCAGCTCCACCAATGCTTCCTCCAGCTCCATTTCCCCCATTTCCTCCAACACCACTGTTGTTTTGTTGGTCATAGTCTCCTGCAGTTCCATTTTCTCCTGCGCTACCTGAGACTCCTGGTGTTCCGTTGCTGCCAGGTGTTCCATTTCCTCCCGAGCCTACAAGAATTTGAGTTCTTGTTAAATTATAATTTGAGCAATTCGTTAAATGTAAACCATAGACAGATGTTCCAGGGGTTACAGCGCTTTCAACTTCTATTGTGATATCTTGCAATCTAAAATTGGTAAGAGAATTTCCATAAAACGCAACAAGCCTATCATTAGGAGCTGTTCCCTCAGGGTTGCTTATGTCTCTATGTATTTTTGTTAAACCTGCGGTACTAAATTTTTTCCAATTTTGTAACGCTATAAAACCTCCTTCCAAAGTTATTCCTGTGGCTAATGTAATAGGGGTGGAAAGTACGTATGTTCCAGAGTCTAAGCGTATAACATCACCTATATTTGCATTAGTAATTGCTGAAACCAAATCCGTTGGATCATTCATTGTTCCACTTCCTGTTCCTACTGTAGAGACATAAATAAAATTACACCCTTGACTAATTCCTTTTATAGAAAAAATAGAGAAGAGTATGAATAAAATAAAAAATTTCATATTATCTAATAATTGTTAAAGAACCTGTTTGTTGAGGTTTTTCCTTTCCAAATTTTATAATATAGTAATAAGTTCCTGAAGGAACTAGTTCTCCTTTATAATGAGCATCCCAATTTACTGATGTATTTTGAGTTTGGTAAATAATATTTCCCCATTTATTATAAATAATGACTTGCGGTTTTGAATATTTTGATAAATCAAGTTGCCAGACATCATTAACTCCATCGTTATTTGGAGTAATTGTATTTATTCCTCCTGTAATATCATCGCCATCACACATTAAGTACACTGGTATAACATCGTAAATAGGAACATAGCAATTGGATAATGCATCATAATAGGTGTAGGTTATAGGGTGGATTCCTGGTCCAACTAATGCTGGTTCAAAAACATTATTACTAATTCCATTTCCTGTAAATTCGCCTCCAGTAGGACTTCCCATATTAGACATATCCACAGGGTCAAAAACACCACAAATTGTATCTAACCATTCAAAAGAAACGGGGACTGAAATTACATTCAAGTTAATATCTTTACAATCTGATGATTCACAATTAGGTCCTTCTGCTCTCAAAAAATATTCTGTTGGAACAGTTGGAGCAACAATTAAAGTGTCTCCGTATCCTTCTAAATTTCCTCCACAACTATCGGTGTACCAATGCCAAACATCATTTAGCGCAAGTGAACCTCCTATAAATGTTAAAATAGTTGAATCTCCTCCACAAATATTATTTTGGTTTGCTGTTAATGTAACAGGAGAAACAGATAGAGAACCAGTAGATATTGTAATAGACATACAAGGATCAAAGGATTGACATATCCCATTTTCGGGTCTCAAATAATAAGTGGTTTGAACTTCAGGCGCTATAATTATTGTGTCTCCTATTCCAGCTATAATTCCATCGCAAGAATCTGCTCTCCAATACCAATTGTCACCAGGCGCTAGTATTCCTCCATCAACAAAAAGTTTTGTTGTGTCTCCTCCACAAACTCTATTTCTATTTGCAAATAAATTATCGGGCATAATTGAAATGGAACCGACTGTTACCAAAACAGACATACAAGCTTGAGGAATGGCACAATTTCCATTTTCTGTGGTAATGTAATATGTTTCTGTGGTTGTTGGTGTGATTGTTATTGAATTTTGATTGGAAAAAGGAGTGCCGCCACATGAGCCTGTGTACCATTGCCAATTTGCTCCTGTTCCCAATTGACCAGAATTAATCGTTAAAGTTGTACTTTCTCCCATACATAAGACAGTGTCTCCACTAACCGTTGTTGGTGTAATGGAAACAGTGTTGTAAACAATCTCTACGGTATCAGTTGTAAATCCACAACAGTTACCTCCATCTATTTTCCATTCAAGAACAGAAGTTCCTACTTGGAGGGTTGCTTGAGAATTTTCTTGATTAATATTAGATACTACGGCACCTCCAGAAATAACAGTCCATGTTCCCGTTCCATTTGATGCTGTATTTGCCCATAAATCAATTGTATTTGTGTTGCTGCATATTGTAGAATCAACACCTGCATTTGCAATATTAGGAGAGTTATCTGAAACGTAATTAAAACTAGCATAGGTATCTGTTCCATAAATAACATCATTTCTTCCTAAGGTATTGTATGCTGTGCTAGCTGTTATTCCTGTTGTGACTATAGGTAATGAATTAGCTCCAAAAATCCAATTATTTGTTGTTGGACCATAATAATTAAAGACGTCTTTTAAACAGTAATTATTGTCCATTTTTATAATGGGTTGATTTATTAAATCAAATGATTCTTCTTGAGTTACCGGAGAAGTTCCTCCGTTTAAATATATTTTTGCAAAAGCTCCAGGAGTTCCATTTCCTCCTTTTCCTCCATTTCCTCCTCGTCCTCCATTTCCTCCATTTCCTCCAGCTCCAACTTCATTCGAATAAGGATTTCCATTTCCTCTTGTTCCACCAATTCCACCAATTCCACCAGAGCCACCAATTCCACCAGAACCTCCGCCACCATTAGTGATTAATGATTGTATAAAAAAAGAATTTGTTCCATTATTGTATAAATAAACACCAAAAGAGCCACCGCCCCAGCGCCACCTTGACCACCAGCGCCACCTTGACCACCGCCGCCACCGCCGCCGCCGCCAGAACCAGCTCCGTCATCTACCCATGATCCGTTTTGGC
>CAMZKF010000261.1 GCA_947311095.1 uncultured Flavobacteriales bacterium | reverse complement strand
GGTAAAGCAATTCAGTTACACCCATTAGTGTGTACAGCCTTTAATGCCGATTTTGATGGGGATCAAATGGCGGTTCACTTACCGTTGGGTAATGCTGCTGTTTTAGAAGCTCAAATGTTATTATTAGCTTCTCATAATATTTTGAATCCTGCTAATGGAGCACCTATTGCTGTACCTTCTCAAGATATGGTTTTGGGTCTTTATTACATGACCAAAATTAGAAAATCAACTCCAGAATTAGAAGTAAAAGGAGAAGGTAAAACTTTTTATTCGGCTGAAGAAGTTGAAATCGCTTATAATGAGGGTGCAATTGATTTGCATGCATCTATTAAAGTAAAAGCTCAAGATGTAGTTGATGGAGAGTATGTTACTAAAATAATAGAGACGACTACTGGTCGAGTTTTATTTAATAAATTAGTTCCAAAGGAAGCTGGGTTTATTAATGAAGTATTGACCAAAAAAGCGTTGAGAGATATTATTAACGATATTTTGAAAGTAACAAATGTTCCGACTGCAGCTAATTTCTTAGATGACATTAAAAACTTAGGTTATACGATGGCATTTAAAGGAGGGTTATCTTTTAACTTAGGAGATATTGTAATTCCTGATGCTAAAAAAGAAATGGTAGCTAAGGCTGAAGCACAAGTTGATGAAGTTAAAATGAATTATAACATGGGGCTTATTACAAACAATGAGCGTTATAATCAAATTATTGATATTTGGACACACACTAATTCAAGATTAACACATATCTTGATGGAGTATTTACAAAATGATCAGCAAGGCTTCAATTCTATCTATATGATGATGGATTCAGGAGCAAGGGGATCAAAAGAACAAATTCGTCAGTTATCTGGAATGAGGGGGCTTATGGCTAAACCTCAAAAATCTGGAGCTAGTGGAGGTCAAGATATTATTGAAAATCCAATTTTATCTAACTTTAAAGAAGGATTGTCAATTTTGGAATACTTTATATCTACTCACGGTGCTCGTAAAGGATTAGCAGATACAGCGCTTAAAACAGCCGATGCAGGTTATTTAACAAGAAGACTGGTAGATGTTGCTCAAGATGTAGTTGTAAACACTGTTGATTGTGGAACGCTAAGAGGTCTTACGGCTACAGCTCTTAAGAAAAATGAAGATATTGTCGAAAGTTTGGCTGAACGTATTTTAGGACGTGTATCATTAAATGATATTGAACATCCTGAAACAGGGGAAATTATAGTTGCTGAAGGTGATGAAATTAAAGAAGCTGATGCTGAATTAATTGAAGCAGCAGGAATTGAAGAAGTTGAAATTCGTTCTGTGTTAACTTGTGAAAATACTAGAGGTGTTTGTGCTAAATGTTACGGAAGAAACTTATCAACTCGTCATATGGCTGTGAGAGGTGATTCTATCGGAGTTATTGCAGCTCAATCGATTGGAGAACCAGGAACTCAGTTAACATTACGTACTTTCCACGTTGGGGGTACAGCTTCTAATGTAGCAGGTGAATCTACAATTACAGCTAAGTTTAGTGGTAAATTAGAAGTAGATGAATTAAAAACTGTAACAAGAACAGATGAAGAAGGAAACGAAGTTGAAGTTGTAATTGGTAGAGCTGCTGAAATGAGAATTTTAGACAGTAAAACAAATCAAGTTTTAGCAACGAATAATATTCCTTATGGAGCTCATTTTGTAGCTAAAAATAATAGTCCAATTAAAAAAGGAGATGCTATTTGTAAATGGGATCAATATAATGCTGTAATTATTTCCGATATTGAAGGTAAAGTTGAGTTTGAAAACTTAATAGCTGGAGAAACTTATCGTGAAGAAGTTGATGAGCAAACAGGTTTCACCGAAATAGTTATTAAAGAGAATAGAAGAAAAAAGAATGTCCCTACTATTTTAGTTGTAAACAAGAAGGGAGAAACGTTAAAATCATTTAGTTTACCAGTTGATGCACACGTTATTGTAAAAGAAGGTGAAGCTATCACGGCAGGAGAAATTTTGGTTAAAATACCTCGTAAGTCGGCTAAATCAGGAGATATTACAGGGGGACTTCCTCGTGTAACTGAAATGTTTGAAGCTCGTAATCCTTCTAACCCAGCTGTTGTAGCTAAGATTGACGGTGTTGTTTCTTATGGTAAAATAAAAAGAGGAAACAGAGAAATTATTATTGAAGCTAAAACAGGTGAAGTAACTAAGTATTTAGTGCCGCTTTCTAGACATATTTTAGTTCAAGAAAATGATTTTGTAAAAGCAGGTCAAAACTTATCAGAAGGAGCTACAACTCCAAAAGATATATTAGCAATTAAAGGACCTACTGCTGTTCAAGAATATATTGTAAATGAAATACAAGAAGTATATCGTTTGCAAGGGGTAAAAATTAACGATAAGCATTTTGAAGTAATTGTACGTCAAATGATGCGTAAAGTTGAAATAGCCGACGCTGGAGATACAATATTCTTAGAAAAATCTTCTGTTAATAAATGGGAATTTATTCAAGAGAATAATAAACTTTGGGGGAAAAAGGTAATTGAAGATGCTGGTGATTCTCAAAACTTAAACGCAGGACAAATTGTTTCTGCTCGTAAGTTGAGAGATGAAAATTCAATGTTGAAACGTAATGGTAAAAAAGCGGTTTCGGCTAGAGATGCTGTTCCAGGAACTGCAATACCAATGTTACAAGGAATTACAAGAGCTTCATTGCAAACAGATAGCTTTATATCTGCGGCTTCATTCCAAGAAACAACTAAAGTACTTAATCTTGCAGCTGTAAGTGGAAAAGAAGATCATTTATTAGGATTGAAAGAAAATGTAATTGTAGGTCATAAAATACCTGCAGGAACAGGACTTGATTATTTCCAATCGATGACTGTAAGTCCAAAAGCAGAAGATTCAGATGTAATTATTGAAGAATAATTAATTATCAACATAAATTTTAAAAAAGCCTTTCAGAAATGAAAGGCTTTTTTGTTTCTATAAATTATTTTCTGTTTTATTTACCTAAAACAAAAGGGATAATTATCTTTGCCTACCTCTAAAATTTTTATATTATGAAAAATCCAGAAAGATATACGATTACAGCAGCACTTCCTTATGCTAACGGACCTTTACATTTAGGTCATTTGGCAGGAGTTTATATTCCAGCAGATATTTATGCTAGGTTTATGCGTTTGAATAATGAAGACGTTGCATTTGTATGCGGTTCTGATGAACATGGAGCAGCAATTACTCTGAGAGCTAAGAAAGAAGGTACAACCCCTCAGTCAATTGTAGATAAATACCATGAGTTGAATAAAAAAGTATTTTCTGAATTAGGAATTAGTTTTGATATTTTCCATAGAACATCGTCGGATTTACATAAAGAAACAGCTTCTAATTATTTTAAAGAATTAGAAGAAAAAGGAGCGTTTATAAAAAAAACATCAGAACAATATTATGATGAAGAGTACCAACAGTTTTTAGCTGACCGATACATAACAGGAGACTGTCCAAAATGCAACGCTGAAGGAGCATATGGTGATCAATGTGAGAAATGTGGTTCTGATTTAAGTCCGTTAGAGTTAGTTAATCCAAAATCAACGTTGAGTGGTAAAACTCCTATTCTTAAAGAAACGTCTCACTGGTATTTACCAATGGGGGAACATGAAGAATGGTTAAAAAAATGGGTAAAAGAGGGTGTATTAGATGAAAAACAACATCACAATCCGAAAGAATGGAAAAATCAAGTCGTAGGGCAATGCATGAGTTGGATAGATGGAGGATTGCACGAAAGAGCAATGACTAGAGATTTGGATTGGGGCGTAAAAGTACCCTTGAAAGACGCAGAGGGGAAAGTACTTTATGTTTGGTTCGATGCTCCTTTAGGATATATTTCTGCAACAAAACAATGGGCAAAAGATAACGGAAAAGATTGGGAGCCTTATTGGAAGTCTGACGACACTAAATTGGTCCACTTTTTAGCAAAAGATAACATTGTTTTTCATACCATTATATTTCCTATTTTACTAAAAACTTTTGGCGATCATATTTTACCAAATAATGTACCTGCTAATGAATTTTTAAATTTGGAAGGAAAGAAATTGAGTACATCTAGAAATTGGGCAGTTTGGGGACACGAATATTTAGAAGATTTTGAAGGACAACAAGATGCATTGCGTTATGCTTTAACGGCTATAATGCCAGAGTCAAAAGATAGTGATTTTACATGGGAAGATTTTCAGGCAAGAAACAACAATGAATTGGTTGCTGTTTTTGGTAATTTTGTAAATAGAACGCTAGTTTTAACACAAAAATATTATGAAGGTATTGTTCCTCGAAGAGGAGAGTTAACCGATTTTGACAAAGAAGTTTTAGAAGAATTAAAAACATTACCAAGTAAAATTAAAAAATCTGTAGAAGCTTACCGATTTAGAGAAGCAATGGGAGAGGCAATGAATATGGCTCGTCTTGGGAATAAATATTTAGCCGATACAGAACCTTGGCGTTTGATTAAAACAGACGAAGAACGTGTTAAAACAATAATGAATATTGCAACTCAAATCACCGCTAACTTAACAATAGCATTTGAAGCTTTCTTACCTTTTACAACTCAAAAACTTAGAAGTATGGTGGGAATGGAAAAATTAGATTGGAGTGCAATAGGAAAAGATAATTTAATTGAAGATGGACATAAAATGGGTAAATCTGAATTGTTGTTTTCTAAAATAGATAATGCTCAAATAGAAGCTCAAGTGGAAAAATTAATTAATTCCCAAGAAGTAGAAATTGATTTTCCAAAGCAAAAAGAAACCATTGATTTCGAGGATTTTACGAAACTAGACATTAGAATAGGAGAAATAGTAGAAGCAGAAAAAGTAAAGAAAGCAAAAAAACTGTTAAAACTTACCGTTGATACAGGGTTAGATAAAAGAACTGTTGTCTCAGGAATTGCAGAATATTATACGCCTGAAGAAGTTGTAGGACAAAAAGTCTCGATACTTTTAAATCTTGCTCCTCGAAAAATTAGAGGTGTAGAGTCGCAAGGAATGATTTTAATGGCTGAAAATGAGAAAGGAGAACTATCTTTTGTAGCTCCTACTAAAACTGTTTTAGCAGGTGGGAATGTAAGTTAAATGAGAAATTATTTTTGTAAAAAATAGCTTTGGTTTTCAACTGAAGCTATTTTTTTATATTCTAATTCCTACAACACAAACATCATCTATTTGCAATTCTTTTCCTTTCCAAGTGGTAAAGTTTAATTCTACCAATGTTTTCACTTTTTCCATTGGAGTGTTTTTATTTTGAGTCAATAGTTTTTTAAACCTTTTAGACATAAATTTTTTGTTTTTATCTCCTCCAAATTGATCGGCATATCCGTCGGTAAAGAGGTATATTTCATCTCCTTTTTTTACATCAATTTTATGTAATGTAAACGGAGTTTGCTTGGTAGCATGAAGACCTATGGGTTGCTTGTCTCCTTTTATTTCAAATAGATTTGAAATTTTATTTTCATTTGTAAAGTTAGGCTCTATTTTATTCTCGTTGACAATTAATTTATTTTCTGAATGCCTCACAATCCAAACTGGGTTTTGAGCCCCAGAAAAGTATAAAATCTGTTCTTTTTTATTGTATGCGCAGAAAGATAAATCCATTCCATCTTTTATTTTAGGGTTTGGTAAATGTTGTTCTAGCGTAATTTGTAAAGAATGATTGAGTTCATCTAAAATTTCATTTGGACGTATTAGTTTTTTAGAATGAAATATTTCATTGTATAAAATAGTTCCAATTAAAGAAATAAAAGCTCCCGGTATTCCGTGTCCTGTAGAATCTGCAACGCAAAACAATACCGTATTGTCTTTTTCTTCCCACCAATAAAAATCGCCACTCACGACATCTCTAGGTTTATAAAACAGAAAAGAATCGGGTATATAATCGGTTATTTTTTTTTCGGGTAAAGCAGCTTCTTGTATTAATTGAGCGTAATCAATGCTTTGTTTTATTTCTTTATGTTGTTCTTCAATGTGTTCTTTTTGAATGAAAATTCTAGTGCTTTGTTCTTCTATTTTTTCTTTTTCTTCTTCAATTACTTTTGTAGCTTTTTTTATTTTATACTCTAATTTTTCTTGTGTTTTTATTAGTTTTTTAAATTTCCATCTTACGATTAATAATATTATTATAATAACCGCTAATGCAGATAATAAAATAAACCAAGGGTTGAGCCAAAAAGGAGGAAGTACACTAAAATTAAGTGTTAATGGAGTTTTATTCCATGTTTTATTGTCACTTGAGCTAATTATTTTCAATTCATAATTTTTAGGGCTTAAATTTGTAAAGTTTAAAAAAGTTCTTTCAGATGCGGATGACCATTTGTTACTATAGCCTTTTAAAAACCATTTATATTTTACTCTATTGGGAGCGTTCAAATCTATTCCAATAAATTCTAAAGAGATATTGTTACTATTGTAATCTATTTTTATATCTTCATTATTTTTAGTGTAGTCTTCAATCTGTTCTTTGTCCGAGGTGTGTGAATTAAATTTTAAGAGCTGAATAATTGGAGCTTCATTTTTTATTTTATAATGGATAGGAGAGGAAAGGCTAAGCCCATTAACAATTCCAATCATTAAGTCTTTATTTTTGTTTAGTAATAATGCATTTTCTAATATTTCGACACCTTTTATACCTTCATTTTTACCATAAGATTCAATAGCTATAATTTCGTATTGGTCATTTAGTTTTATTTTATCAATTCCTTTTTCACTTCCACTCCAAATTATGTTATTGTCAATTTCTATTGCGTAAATATTGTTAGACGATAGTCCTTCTTTTTTTGTGTATTCTTTTATGGGTAATTTATTTTTTAATTGATTGTTTTCTACCATAAAAAGTCCCGTTGCATTTGTCCCAATCCATATATTATTTTCTTTTATTTTTATACTGGTAATGTTTTTTATATCTTTTTCAAAACAAGGTTTTATAAAGCTACCATTTTTCATTTTTATACGAATTCCTCCAAAGCGGTAACCTATCCAAATGTTACCTTTCGAATCTTTTTCCAGAGATGAAATATCTGTACTTGTAATAGCAATATCGTTGTGTAGCGTTATCGAAAACTCTTTAGGATAACTAGAAAAGACTATTTTATTTAATCCTTCATCTGTTCCAACCCAAAATGTATTAGCATTTTCTTGGAGCATGCAAAATACCTCTTCTCCAAATAAGCCTTCGTTGGAGGTAATAATTGTAGTATCTAAAAAATTGGTTGTAATAGCAATTCCTTTTTTAGTGCCTATCCAAAGTTTTTTGTGAGAGTCTTCTAAAACAGAAAAAACTCTATTGTGAGGTATTCCATTCAAGGTATTGTAATTGGTTATATTTTTAATTTGACCATCTATTGTTGTAAATGTAGATACACCATCGAAAGTTCCTGTTACTATTTGACCATCTTTTTTTTGAGCTATCGATAGTATTTGATTGCTGATTAAATTATCTTTTTTTGTATAGGTTACAAAATCGTTCGGATTAAAATTATTAATTCCTCCATAGTATGTAGCAAACCAAAGTGTTCCTTTATTGTCTAGTAATATATCTCTTACTCTTTCGTGGGTAAGTCCATTTGATGTATTGATATTTGTAAAGTTATTGTAATCAAATAAACTAACTCCCGTTCTTGTTCCAATCCAAACATTACCAAT
The DNA here is from genome assembly GCA_947311095.1 of uncultured Flavobacteriales bacterium. GTDB lineage: Bacteria > Bacteroidota > Bacteroidia > Flavobacteriales_D > Parvicellaceae > S010-51. The sequence continues at coordinate 4,196 of CAMZKF010000261.1, read as the reverse complement.
GTTATCTTCGCAAATAGCTCTAACTCGATTACCAATTAACCCTGAATTTACATTATAAATTTTGAGTTTATCATTTTTAAATTTCACCAAGCCGTTTTGTGTTCCTATCCAAAAGTTGTTTTTTGAATCATGCATAAAAGAAAGTATTCTTTGATGTGGCAATTCATTATTTCTATGAAAAGGAACTAAGGTTTTATTTCTTAAAAGAAAAATTCCTTCTTCTGTTCCAATCCAAATTTTAGAATTTAAATCTTTATAAATAGTTCTTATTTTGTTTAAATATGGAGCGCTGTCTCTTGTTTTTAAAGTTGAAAAAACGGAGTCTTTAAGTAAGCAAATTCCAGCTTTAGTTCCTATTATTAAGTTGCCATCTTTAGTTTCTTCTATTGCTCTAATATAATTATGAGGCAAACCGTCTTTTATTGTAAATGTTTTTATTTCTTTTCCGTTATATTTACAAAGTCCTTGTGTTGTACCAAACCAAAGATAACCTTTAGAGTCTTCAAACAAAGCTCTTACCTTTCTAGAAGGCAAGCCATCTTCCAAATCGAGTGTTTTAATGTTTTTGCCGTCAAATCTAGCAACTCCTCCTCCGTCTAACGAAATCCATAAAAAACCTTTTGAATCTTGTAATAAAGAGTAAGCTCCTGATCGAGGCAGTCCTTGCTCTACCGATATTTTTTTAAAATTATATTGCTGGGCATTTAATTTTGAAAAAATAAAGAATAGAAATATAAAATAATATTTTAAGTATATTTTTAACACTAATTTAAAGATAGTAAAAATGAATTAATAGACGCTATAACTTTATTTTTTTCTTCAATAAAACTCATGTGAGCACTTTTGTCGAGAGTTATAAGACTGCTGTTGCACTTATCTATTTGTTTTTCGATGAGTTGATAGGGAATTGTTTTGTCGTGAATACTCGAAATAAATAATACAGGTATTTTGTTTTTAGACACAAGGCTTAATGTCTCTGTTCTGTCCCTCATTTCTATAAGAAAATTTTGAAGCGTGTTTTTATTTATTTTATTTACTTTCTTTTGTATTTGTTCTATTTCTAAGCTCAGACGCTCTCTATTTGTTGGTAAGAATAAATTTTCAATTAAACTTTTAGTAAAATTTGTAGTGCTTATATTTACAGCTCTTATCGCTCTGTTTCTTTCTTCTTTTTTTTGGTCAGAATCAGCAAGTAGCGAACTGTTTATCAAGATAATTTCAGAAACAATATTTGGAAATTGAGTAGCTAAACTTCCCGCTATATATCCCCCTACCGAATGTCCAATTACGCCTATATTTTTAATTGCTAAATAATGGAGTATGTTTTTTATTTCAATGGCTATTTTTACCATTGAAAATGAGAATTTATCACTTGATTTTCCATGACCTGGGAGTTCAATTAATAACAATGAATATTCTTTTGATAAAGTAGAAACTATTGAACCCCATATCTCATTAGAACCTAAAAGTCCATGAATTAAAACCAATGTTTTTTTATCTTTGTTGTGTTTTAAATACTTATAATTTAGTGATTCTAATTTCATATTGATTAACTTTGTTACAAATGTATTAACTTGAGTTAACTATTGCTAATAATTTAAAAATGAAAGAACTTGATAATTCTAAAATTTGGTTATTGCTTGAAGCTGTTCCTGATCCAGAAATTCCAGTTTTATCTGTTATTGATTTGGGAGTTGTACGCAACATTAGTCAGTCCGATAATGGTATAGAAATTACAATAACACCAACTTATTCGGGTTGTCCTGCTATGAATCAATTTGAAGCAGATATTATTTCTCATTTAAATAAAAATGGATATTCCAATGTAAGTATTAAAACTGTTTATAATCCAGCTTGGACTACCGATTGGATAACTGATGAAGCTAAAATTAAATTAGAAAAATTTGGAATTGCACCTCCTCAAGAAAAAACAACAGATAAACGTTTTATATTGGGAGAGCCTCCAACCGTTCGCTGTCCTCAATGTAAGTCCACAGACACAACGATGATTAGTCAGTTTGGTTCTACGGCATGTAAATCTCTTTATAAATGTAATAACTGTAAAGAACCTTTCGATTATTTTAAATGCTTATAATTTTATATTAAATACTATTTTATGTACAATTTTTCAACAAAATTAATATATTTTTTAATCCTAATTGTTTCTTTTTCCTCTTGTAAGAAAGCGAAACTTAAAAGGCATAAGAAAAAATGGATAAAAGGAGCTTTTGAAGATTTAAGTAGTAATAAATATCCAAAAGTAAAAGCGATTGCTTGGTGGAACGAAAACTTTGATAAAACAGTTTTGCGAATAGATGGTTCTAAAAAAAGTTTAAAAGCTTATCGCAAAGGTGTAGCAGATGAAATATTCATAACTACTCCTGTTTTTGAAAATCAAAAATTAATACCAAGTAGTGGGATTTACCATGCTGCTTATCCAGATTTTGGAGGGACAGAAGATGAAGTGACTGCCGATAGAATTTCTGATTTTGAAAACCTAGCTCAGAAAGATATTGTGTGGGCTTATTTTTCCAATAATTGGTACAATTCTATTCAGTTTCCTAGTTCAGAAGTTGCTATTATTCACAATGCTGGAAAAATTCCATTTGTAAGAATGATGCCTCGAACGGATTTTGATGAAGGAGGTCCAGACGAAAATTATACCATGCAAAATATTTTAGATGGAAATTTTGATACTGAATTAACCGATTGGGCTATTGAAGCTTCAGCATTAGGCTATCCTATTTTAGTCGAATTTGGAACAGAGGTCAATGGAGATTGGTTTCCTTGGAATGGTGAATTTAATGGAGGAGCAACCAAAACAAATTATGGAGACCCTAACTTAGCAGATGGTCCTGAACGTTTTAGAGATACTTACCGTCATATTATAGATATCTGTAATGCAAATGGAGCTGATAATATAACGTGGTTTTTTCACGCCAATGCATCGGGGTCTCCAGAAGAAGATTGGAATAATTTTGAAAACTATTACCCAGGTGACAGTTATATTGATTGGCTAGGATTGAGTGTTTATGGACCTCAAGAGGCAGATGAAGACTATCAATCTTTTTCTGAAATAATGGACGATGCTTATCCTAAAATGGTGAATTTAGCAAATAAACCCATCGCAATTTTGGAGTTTGCCATTACAGAATAGACGAAACACTATTGCTATTGACTTAATGATTTGTATTCAGTTTTTCTTTTTAATTCTAAAAAGAATAGGAATAGTATATTTTACCCTTACAGCTTTTCCTCTTTGTTTACCTGGTTTCCACTTTGGCATACTTTTTACAATTCTAATGGCTTCTTTTATTAATGCATTATCTGTTTCTCTACCCTTCAGAACTACATTTTTTACATTGCTAACCGATCCATCTCTCTCTATTATAAAATTTATATATACCCTTCCTTCTATCTTGTTTTTTAATGCTTCAGCAGGATATTCCAATTCTTCTAGAATATACTTCTTCATAGCAACTCCTCCTCCGGGGAACTCAGGTTGTTCTTCAACTATTTGGTACACTTCATTGGTGTCTATAATTGTATCAAAATCAAATTCATTTATTACAATGGCGTCATCAGATACTTGAGAGTAGGCAAGGGTTTGTATTGTTGTTAGAATAATAAGTAATGTAAGTTTCATCTTTGTTCTTTTTTAACAAAAAAACCATCAAAACTTAACTTTTGATGGTTTTTAATTTATAATAAATTTAATTATCTAATTTTAAAGTTAACAGGAACAGTATATTTTACCCTTACAGCTTTTCCTCTTTGTTTACCAGGTTTCCATTTAGGCATACTTTTTACAACTCTAATGGCTTCTTTTAGTAAAATTTTGTGAACTCCTCGACCTGGAGGTGCTCCATCTTTTACATCGCCAATACTTCCATCTTTTTCTACTGTAAAACTTATGTATGCTCTACCTTGTATTCCGTTGTCGATAGCTTGTGGTGGATATTTTGTGTTTTCTGCTAAAAATTTCATCATTGCAGCTCCTCCTCCTGGAAATTCAGGTTGGTCTTCTACAATGGTATAAATAACATTGTCTTCTTCTGGTTCTTCCTCTACTTCGTCTGGAACATCTACAATTTCTGTTACGTCAGATTCTTGATCGTTAAAAACAATTTCAGTTTCTTGATCTTCATCGTCTTCCTCCAATACTTCTACATCTTCTGGGGGGGCAGGTGGTGGCG
>CAMZKF010000260.1 GCA_947311095.1 uncultured Flavobacteriales bacterium | reverse complement strand
GCAAACTTAGGTTGGTATTAATTCTTTATCTTTTAGTGATTTTAATTCAAAATTAATATAATATTGTTAATTTAGATTTTTATAAATTATATTACCCTATAAATGAGACTTAAAACTGTTTGTTTAATTTTGATGATTTTTGTTTTTGAGAATGGAACAGCTCAATTAAGTCCTCAGGAAAAATATTTAAAAGGAAGCCCCTCAAAAGAAAATTTTGACAATAATTATTGGAAGCAAGTCAAAAAAAGTATGTTGCGTGAAGCAAGGGGAAATGCAAAAGAGGAAAATGAGCGTTTTGAAAAACAAGATTACGAAGTAAATTTACAAGAATCAAGCTATTACGATTATCAAGAAGAAGACTTTGAGGGAGAATACGCAAAAAACAATGGTGAATATTTAGACGATATTGATTACGATGATTATGTAAGAGAAAAAGGAACTTCGAACTATAATGAAAAAAAAAGCAACTATTTTTCTAAATCAAAAGCAAAAAGTAAACGAAAATGGGAACTTAATACAGGGAGTAATAAAGTAGAAAAAAAAGGACTAAGTGTTTTTAGTGCTATTGTACTCTATGTTTTATTAGCTGTACTTTTAGGTTATTTAATATATGAGTTTTTTTTAAAAGTTTCTTTCTCAGACAAAGGAAAAACAATAGTTTCCGAAGTGTTAGATGTCGCTCCTGTCGAAATTTCAAAGCTCGAATTAACTGAAATGCTAGAAAAAGCTTTGAAGCACGAAGATTATAGGTTGGCTATTAGAATTTATTTTATATTTATTTTGAAAGAATTGACACTTAAAAAGTGGATTTTTTGGAAGAAAGAAAAAACAAATAGTACCTATTTATTGGAAATGAAAAACAGAAAACAATATGATTTGTTTAATGAAAGTGTTTCTATATTTGAATTGTTTTGGTACGGAAATTATAAAATTGAAGAAGCAGATTATATTGTGGTAGAGCATAAAATGAAACAGTTGTTAAAGGAATTAGAAAGTCATTCGTAAAAAAAAGAAATATATCGTATTAGGAGTGGCTTTTGTTTTTACAATTGGTTTATTGTTGTGGGGTAATAGCTATACAACTAAGATTTATAAGGTGGAGAAATCTAAAGCTTTGTTCAAGAAAAGCGAAGTGGAATTTGAAGCGATAAAACAAAAAAAAATAAATCCTTCAGGGACGCATTTAGTTTACAAATTATTGAGTAAGTATCGATTGACGCAGTCAATCAAACGCATACAAACCAGTTATTTTAAAAATTTGACAGAAGTTCTTCCGTTAACTTCTGAAAATGAATATCCAAATGTATATGTGTCGGTAAATGAAGTTTTTAATCTTGAAAAATTAGATAATGATTATTTGTTTGATTTTGTTTCTGAGGGGAATTACGCAATTGTTTCTGCTGAGAATTTTAATTTAGATTTTATTCATTTTTTACTTCCCAATAGCGATGTTTCTTTTTATGTTGAAAGCGATACTTCGATCAGTTTAAATTATGCTCATCCTAATTTTAGAAGTGATAAAATTATTTCGCTGAAAAATGCTGATTTGAATTACCATTTGTTGCCTAAATATAAAAAGTGGGTGCTTTTTAACCCCGAATCAATTAATGATGATGCCGTAGATTTACTTTATTTTAATGGGAGTAATATAGCTTGTTTAAAAATAGACTATGGGAAAGGGAGTTTTATTTTTCATACTCTTCCAGATGCTTTTTCTAATTCTTTTTTGACAACTGAAGAAGGGAAAAACCATGCAGAAATTATATTTTCTCACATTCCTAAAGGAAATTATTTTTGGCATGAGAATTTTGGTAAATATTCAACATATAGAGGGGATAGTAATCCAGAAAAATTACAAAAACCTAAAGAATACTCAAAATCTAGCCCTTTACAGTTTATATTAAGTATTCCTTCTCTCAAATTTGCTTTGTTTTTAAGTATGGTAGGACTACTATTGTACTTGATGATAAAAAGTAAACGAAAACAACGCGTTATTCCTTTGTTGGAAAGTGATCGGAACACGAGTTTGGAGTTTATAGAGGTTATAGCAAAGTTGTATCAGCAACAAAATCAACACAGTAAAATTATAAGGCATATAGAAATTAATTTGAATAATTTTATAAAACAGCGTTACTATATTCACTTTACGAAAATAGATGAAAAAACGTTAGCTAAAATTGTCTTAAAATCTGGAGTTGACACAAAAATAGTAGGACGAATATATAAACGTTTTGAAAGCCTGTCAAATAAAAAAATCACAGATGAGGAATTGATAGAGGTTTATAAATTAGTTGAACAATTTCATAAAGAAAGAAATTAATGAAGTTTGTAAGCGATTTTGTAAGTTTAATGTATCCCAATATTTGCTCAGCATGTAATGGTGTTATTCATAATACTGATAGTGTAGTTTGCTCTTTTTGTCTTTCGAACTTAGCTAAATCGTATGAATTTAAAGATAAACAAAATAAAACAGCTCAATTGTTTTGGGGGAAAGTTCCTTTAGAACATGCCTTTACTACCTTTAAATATGTAAAAGGAAATAAGATTCAGAGGCTTATATACGACTTAAAGTATGACGGAAACACGGAGGTAGGTAAAGTGTTGGGAGTTGAAGTAGGGAGGGAGATAGCTGAGTCGAAACTTAAAATTGACGTGGTAATTCCTGTTCCTTTACATCCTAAAAAGAAAAAAATGAGGGGCTATAATCAGAGTTTGTTTATTGCGCAAGGAGTTCAAGAAATATTAAAATGTGATTTAAATGATTATTCATTGCAGAGGATAGTTTTTACAGAAAGCCAAACAAGAAAAAATAAATTGGAGAGACATGATAATATGGACGAAAAATTTGCTGTGTTCAATACCGAAAGTTTGGAGGGAAAACATATTCTAGTTGTAGATGATGTTATAACTACAGGAGCTACAATGGTAGAATGCTGTAAATTAATAAAAGGAATAAAAGATACTCGGGTAAGCGTATCAGCTTTAGCTTCGGGTTAATTTTAAAAGGAGTAAAAAAGAGTCTAAAATGTATTTTTCGCATACTTTTCTTAAAAATGTTGCGTATAACTGAATGAAATTCTATATTTGCAAACTTGTTTTCATTGGGATAGTTATATTTTTTTGAAAATAAAGTAAGAAACTTCAATGATAGTGAGGGTTTACGCCTTTTGTTATTGTTGTTGTGTTCTAAGAATTAAAAATTTGTATATCAATTAAAAACAAAAATAAATGCAAAACAGAGGAGCCATTTGGTTTTTTACCATTTTATTGACAGTTGCATGTCTTTATCAGTTATCTTTTTCGTGGGTAACTAAGGGATTGGAAAATAAAGCCGCAAAAACCGCAGAAAAACAATGGGCAGATTTAGTTAATCAAGGCGAAGAATATTTGATTGCAGGTAGAGACACCTTGTATGTAAATGATTCAAATGGTCAAATCAACCCAAAATCAAAAAGAGCTGCATTAAACTTTTTTGAACAAGCTTATATTTCTGAACATGCAGATGAGCCAATTTATCCAGTGTTTGGATTGTCTTATAGACAATGTAACGATCAAAAACTTGGAACAGGGTTAGATTTGCAAGGAGGAATGAGTGTAACCTTAGAAATTTCAATACAAGATTTAGTATTGAATAAAGCAGGTCATACTCCTAAACCAGCTTTTAGAACAGCTTATGATAAAGCAATGAAAGAGTTTGGAGCTGGAAAAAGCGATGACTTTATAGCTTTGTTTGAAGAAGCTTACAATAGTGGAGAATATGCAAATGAGCAAATGACCTTCTTTAACGTTGGAGATAAAGAACATTTTTCTTTAGATGATGATAATGCTAAAATGATAGCAACATTGAGAGCGTTAGCTGTAGATGCAATTGACAATACCGAAAAGATTATTGAAACAAGAATAAATCGATTTGGTGTTTCTCAACCAAGTATTCAAAAACAACCAATTTCAGGGCGTTTACATATTGAATTACCAGGAGCTAAAGATAAGGATAGGGTTCGTAAATTGTTGCAATCTCGTGCCGAATTAGGTTTTTGGTTAGGATATAACAAGCCTTTAACTGATGCTTTCTTTTTATTAAATGAAAATTTAAAAGAAAAAGCAGGAGAAGAAGAAATAATTGAAACGACAGAAGAAATTGTTGTTGAGGAAGTTGTTGATAATGGAGATTCATTAAATGTTGTTGATACTACTGAATTGGTAGAAGGTTTAGAATTAGACGATGAAGTTGAAAAGAAAGATACAACAGCAACAGAAGAAAAGAACATGATAGATGGTCCATTGTTTAGTTTGTTAAACGTTCAAAATGGAATTAGTCAATATTCAGTAGGAATAGCAAAAGCTGGAGATACAGCGAAAATAAATAGAATGCTTACAGGAGACATAGCTAAAGGATTACTTCCTAATGATGTGTTTTTCAGATGGTCAAATTCTAATAATAATGGAGAAGGACATATTCTTTACGCTTTAGAACTTTCAGCAGACGGGAAAGCTCTTTTGAATGGAGATGACATTAGTGCCGCTAGACAAGATTATAATTCTGACTCTAAAAAAGTTACTGTAAATGTTCAAATGACACAATATGGTTCGACTAAATGGAAAGATATAACCACCAATAATGTTGGACGATTAACGGCTATTGTTTTAGACGGAGCAGTTTATTCAGCACCAGTAATTAACGGTCCTATACCAAATGGTAACACTGAAATTTCAGGAGATTTTACAATTCCTGAAGCTCAAGATTTAGCAACCGTTTTAGAAGCAGGGTCTTTTGATACTCCAGCCTTAATTGTAGATGAAGCAGTAGTAGGTCCAACTCTTGGAGCTGCAAATATAAAAGCTGGAACTTGGTCTTTTGTTGCGGCGTTAATTATGGTGTTGATTTACATGATTTTTTATTATGGTAGAGCTGGATTCGTAGCAAGTGTAGCTTTAATAGCAAATATATTTTTCTTATTAGGAGCTTTGGCTTCGTTAGGTGCTTCATTAACACTACCAGGGATTGCAGGGTTGGTTCTTACTTTAGGAATGTCCGTAGATGCGAACGTACTTATATTTGAAAGAATAAGAGAAGAGTTGAGAGGAGGAAAAACAGTTAAGTTAGCTATTTCTGAAGGTTATTCTCACGCTTATTCAGCAATTATAGATGCCAATATAACGTCGTTGTTAACCGCAGTAGTTTTAGTTTATTTTGGAACTGGTCCAATACAAGGATTTGCAACTACGTTAATTGTCGGTATTTTCACTTCGTTATTTTCTTCAATTTTATTAACTCGATTGATTTTCTCTTATATGTTAGAGGGACACAAGGAAATTACGTTCTCTAGACCTTTCTCTGAAAATTTATTTGTAAATTCAAACATCGATTTTGTTGGGAAAAGAAAAAAATACTACTTGCTTTCTATTATAGTTGTTGTTGTAGGAGCTATATCATTATTAACTGTAGGGTTAGACAAAGGAGTTGAGTTTACAGGAGGACGAGTTTATAGAGTAGAATTTAGTGGAAGTGAAGCACCTTCACAAGATAATATAGCAAGTTTAGTCCAAGAGTTTTCTACAGAAAATGGAACAACAATAAAACCAGAGGTAAAGACAGTAGATAACGAATTTGTATTAGAATTAACAACTAAATATTTATATACAGATCCATCTAAAGATGCAACTAAAAAAGTTGATTCGGTAATGAATTTAGGATTTTCTAAAGCTGGGTATGTCGCTGCAGAAGATGCTTCAGAAGGAGAAAAAACCTATGAGATAATTGAACAACGTTCAGTAAATGCTCAAATATCTGATGAATTGATATTGGGGTCGTTTATGGCTATTATATTCTCTTTAATTGTAATATTTGCTTATATCGCATTTAGATTCCAAAACATGAATTTTGGTGTTGGCGCTTTAATTGCAATGTTCCACGATGTATTGGTTGTATTAGGATTATTCTCAATTTTGTATAAAATAATGCCTTTCTCAATGCAAATTGATCAAGCCTTTATAGCTGCAATTCTTACCGTGGTTGGGTATTCTATAAATGATACCGTAGTCGTATTTGATAGGATTCGTGAGTACATGGAATTGCACAAAAAAGACGAACAAAAATTAGTAATTAATAAAGCATTAAACAGTACATTGAGTAGAACATTGAACACTTCATTAACAACTTTTGTAGTATTGTTGGTTATTTTTGTATTCGGAGGAGAGTCAATTAGAGGTTTCTCATTTGCATTAATGATAGGAGTTGTAGTTGGTACATATTCATCAATTTACATAGCTACACCATCAGTAATTGATTTGACTAAAGGTTCAATTATGAAAAATAAAGATAACGAAAATAAAAAATAAAAATTAGTAAGAATAATTTAAAGCCTTTTCATATTATTGGAAAGGCTTTTTTTATACCTTTGTATTTCATGAAATTTATTTTTTTAGATACCATTAGTACAGGAGAAGTAATTGTTATTCTCTTGTTTGTTCTTATTTTTTTTGGAGCAGATAGCATCCCTAAAATAGCTAGAACTTTGGGACGTACAATACGTCAAGTAAAAGATGCAACACAAGATATTCAGCGAGAAATACAAGATTCAGTAAAAGAATCAACTAAAGAAATACGTCAAATAGAAAATTCGATAGAAAGGTCATTTAAAGAAACTAAAAATGAAGTAGCTTCTAATTTGAAAGAAATAGAAAAGCCATTAAAAGCCACAAAAATAGAAGAATAAATGGATATATTAATATTAATTATTGGTCTTGTAGTTTTAGTTGTAGGAGGCGAATTTCTTGTTAAAGGAGCAGTGTCAATAGCAGAAAGGTTTAAAATTTCACCCCTAGTTATCGGTATGACGGTAGTTTCGTTTGGAACTTCAGCACCTGAATTATTAGTGAGTTTACAAGCTGCCTTAGATGGTAATCCTGGAATTTCGATAGGAAATGTTGTCGGATCAAATATTGCAAATTTAGCTTTGGTTTTAGCAATTACTGTTTTAATATTTCCAATTGTAGCAGAGCGTCAAACCAAAATTATAGATTGGCCAATGATGATGGCTACTATGCTATTCTATGTATTTTCATTAGACAATGTAATTGTTTTTTGGGAAGGAGCTACATTGTTTTCTATATTGATTGTATTTACATTTTTATTAATTAAAAAATCAAGAAAAGAAAATAAGAAAATACAAGAAGAATTAGAAACTAGCCCTAAACCTATTCTACCAGGGATTCTATTTTTATTGGGAGGTTTAGCAGGTTTGTATTTTGGTTCTGGATGGTTTGTAGAGGGGGCTATTTCGATAGCGAAAGATTTTAATTTAAGTGACCGAGTGATAGGGGTAACCGTAGTTGCTTTTGGAACATCAGCTCCAGAATTAGTAGCATCAACAGTTGCAGCTTATCGCAAACAGACCGATATTTCTGTAGGGAATTTAATAGGATCGAATATTTTCAATATTATGGCCGTTTTGGGTATAACGAGTATGGTAAAACCAATAGTAGTCGATAATGCTGTTTTGACTTTTGATATGTATTGGGTTATAGGAATAGCTTTGGCAATGCTCCCTGTTTTATTTATAGGGAAAAGAATAGGTCGTGTAAAAGGACTTTTGTTATTAGCAACTTATATAGCATACATTGTAAGTGTTTTGAGTCGTTAAGTTTTACAACTAAATCTAGTAGAAAAATATTTCTTTGTTTCTTCAACTCTATTTGTCATATTAAAGTAATACATCTGTTAATTTAATCTAAAATCGAAATTAAAGTAACATTTGTTGCGAAGCTCTATTCCATCTAAAGCTACCTTTGAATAAAAATATAAGGTTATGGAAGATATGTTATTTTACGATCGAATGCAGTTTGCTTTTACGATTACATTTCATTATTTATTTCCTCAATTAACAATGGGTTATCTTTGTTAATTGTCTATTTTAAATTTAAGTTTCTTAGAACAAATTCCGAAAAATATAATAAAGCAGCATTGTTTTTAATGAAAATATTTGCGGTTAATTTTACAATGGGAGTTGTCACAGGTATTCCTATGGAATTTCAGTTTGGAACAAATTGGAGTAAATTTTCTGAATTAACAGGTGGAATTATAGGGCAAACATTGGCTATGGAAGGATTGTTTTCTTTCTTTTTAGAATCGTCATTTTTAGCGTTGTTTATTTTTGGAGAAAAACTATTAGGACATAAGCTTCATTTTGTAGCTGGTTTTTTGGTCTTTTTAGGGTCTTGGGCTAGTGGTTTTTTTATTTTGGCAACCAACGCATGGATGCAACATCCTGTAGGCTATGAAATATTAGAGAATGGAAAATATGTGTTGCAAAATTTCTCAGCAATCTTTGATAATCCTTGGCTTGTTCCCGCATTTTTACACAACCAAATGGCATCTTTAGTAACTTCTTCATTTGTAGTTGCTAGTATTGGAGCTTTTTATATACTATCTAAAAAAAGTGAAGAATATGGGAAGTTATTTTTAAAAACAGGAATTATATTTGGCTTTATAGCAAGTAATCTTGTTGCTTTTCCTACTGGAGATTGGAATGCTAAAAATGTAGTTAAGCATCAACCAGCATCTTTTGCTGCGATGGAAGGTATTTTTGAAACCGAACATGGAGGAGCAGAAATTATTTTGGTAGGACAGCCCAATATGCTTGAAAAAAAATTAGATAACAAAATAGGAGTTCCCAATGTGTTAAGTTTTCTTACTTATCAAAATTGGAATACAGAAGTAAAGGGAATGAACGAATTTGAGACAGAAGAATTGCCAACCAATATTCCTATGTTGTATTATTCTTATCATATAATGGTAGGTTTAGGAACTATTTTTATAGCAATAATGGGACTCGCTATTTTATTTTTGTATCGAAAAACAATTTATGAATACAAAACTTTATTGTGGGTTATCCTTTTTGCAGCTCCATTCCCATATATTGCAAATATTTTGGGCTGGTATGTAGCAGAATTAGGTCGTCAACCCTATTTAGTTTATGGATTGTTGAAAACTCAAGAAGGAATATCGCAAACTGTGTCATCTGGGAATACTTTATTTACCTTACTTGGTTTTATGGGGTTGTATGCCCTTTTAGGAATGTTGTTTTTAATATTAGTGGGACAAGTAATTTATAAAGGTCCTGAATCAAAAAAAATATAATCATTATGGAAATCTATTGGTACAGTATTATCGCTCTTATTTTGGCTATCTTTTTTGTGTTAGACGGTTATGATTTTGGAGTAGGAATTATTCATTAGTTTTTTGCAAAAAAAGAAGAAGACAAGGTTGTAATTGCAAAATCAGCAGGTCTGTTTTGGGATTCCAATGAGGTATGGCTTGTAGCAGGAGGAGGGCTTCTTTTTATGGCTTTTCCTACTTTTTACGCTGCTGTTTTTAGTGGTTTTTATCTTCCTTTAATTATGGTGCTTTGGCTTATTATATTTAGAGCAATCAGTTTAGAATTTAGGAATAAGTTTGATTATCAAATGTGGAAAGATATATGGGATAAAGCTTTTGGTATTTCTAGCCTTTTATTGGTCTTGTTTTTTGGAATGGCACTCGGAAATATTGTTAGGGGAGTTAATTTGGGAGGTGTAGAAAATGGTGTTTCTACATACGAAGCTCATTATTTTTTCTTACCTCTTTGGAATAGTAGTTTTAGTCCTCTAGCCGAAAACCCAGGTGTAATTGATTGGTTTACTCTTTTAATTGGGGTAGTTGCTGTTGTTACATTGTCGATACATGGATCCGCTTGGATAATATTAAAAACAAATTCGAGCATTAATAATCAGTTAAAAGATGTAATTCATAAATTAAGTTTTGTTCTTTTGGTATTAACTATTCTCTCTCTTGCTATTTGGCAAATCATAAAACCTAATGCTTTATATAATTTTATGGACAAACCTTATTTAATTGTTTTTCCTGTGTTTTATTTTATAGGTTTGTTTGCTTTGATATTTAGTAAAAAACTCAAAAAAGATATTTATGTTTTTTACGCTTCAAGTTTAGTTATATTAGGAGGATTAACCTCGTCATTAGCGTCAATGTTTCCAGTTGTTCTCCCTTCGACAAATTCTATAAATGAATCTTTAACAATTTACAATACTTCGGCAAGTAATTATGGACTTTCTGTTGCTCTTGTATGGGGGACAATTGGAATTATATTGTTAGTTGTTTATGCTATAGTTCAAAAACGATTTATGAAAGGAAAAATAGACGACATGGAATACGGTCATTAAAAACATTAAGAATATGTTAGAATCTTTGGTCGCATTACTTGGAATTACAATAGGAATTATAGGGTTAAATATTTTTACATTATTCTATCCAAAGCTGTCTTTTGGATTAGTAGGGAACAGTATTATTGCCGTGTTTGGAAGTGTATTTTTTATGAAATCTTTTGGCCGTTTAGGTTTTAATCCTCAAGCTATTGTTTCTTTGGGTACAATTAATCTTACTTTGTTATTTATTAACCTAGTCGTATCTATTCTTGGAGCTATAGTACTCTTGCTAGTTGCTCAACGGTTGAAAGCGTATCAATCTTAAAATTTTAATAAAAAAAGCCAATTCATTAATTAATGAATTGGCTTTTTTAAATTTGTTTTGAGTTATTACTTAAGCAATAACTTCTTTTACTCTATCAGCTGCATCTTGCAATGTAATTGCAGAGTGTACATTTAATCCTGAATTGTCAATAATTTCTTTTGCTTC
>CAMZKF010000259.1 GCA_947311095.1 uncultured Flavobacteriales bacterium | reverse complement strand
AGAGCATGTATGGCTTGAAGACACAGAGCGTAGAGAAAATTAAGGATACTTTTTCCGTCTTGGGGAAACAAGCGGATAAGCATTAAAGAGTATATAGCTTTTATGAAATCAATAAAAGCCATGAAAAATGAAACAAAGACTTTAAGCTGTAAAATAATTTTATTAAAAAAATGTAAAACATGAATGGAATATAGATAATTATTCGTATCATTGCAATCCGAATTAAGAATATAGAGAATTTATTATAGATCACGTCATGGACATTATTAGAGAAATATCAAACGAAATCAACGAAATCAAAGATTGGCCTAGTTTTAAAGCAGGAGACACAGTTATAGTTGATTACAAAATTAAAGAAGGAGACAAAGAAAGAATACAGTCTTTTCAAGGAGTAGTTTTACAAAGAAGAAACTCAGGAGCTAGTGAAACTTTTACAGTACGTAAAATTTCAGGAGGTATTGCTGTCGAAAGAATTTTTCCAGTCAACACACCGTTTATCGATTCTATAAAAGTTACTAAGCATGGAAATGTACGTAGAGCTAGAATCTTTTACTTAAGAGGATTAAGAGGTAAATCAGCTCGTATTAAAGAAAAGAAATATTTCGGAGCTAAGAAATAATTTTTCTTAAAAATTAAAAACATTAACTTTAAGCCCTTAGTCTTTCGCTAAGGGCTTTTTGGTTTAACTATAATCAATATAACTGTTCCCAATGAATTATTTATCTGTCGAAAATTTAAGTAAAAACTATGGAGAGAAATCTCTATTTACCGATATCTCTTTCGGTATAGACCAAGGTCAAAAAATAGCACTTGTAGCCAAGAATGGAAGTGGAAAAACAAGCCTTTTAAATTGTCTTACAGGTAAAGATGTAGCCGATAGTGGAGTTGTAGTGTTTAGAAAAGGAATTAACGTAGGCTACTTAGAACAGGAAGCTAATTACGATGAATCTTTATCTATTATAGATACTGTTTTTGAATCGGACAATGAAATACTTAAAGCCATTAAAGCTTATGAAAAGTGTTTGGAAAATCCAGAAAATAGCGACGCATTACAAGAAGCTTTTGATTTAGTATCAGACTTAGATGCATGGAATAAAGAAAGTCATATTCAAGAAATATTGTCTAAACTAAGATTAGATGATTTAGAATTAAAAGTTAAAATGCTTTCAGGAGGACAACGTAGAAGATTGTCTCTAGCCAAGGTGTTGATTGAAGAACCCGATATTTTAATTCTAGATGAACCAACCAATCATTTAGATTTAGATATGATTGAGTGGTTAGAAAGTTTTTTAACGACAACCAATATATCTTTGTTTATGGTAACACACGACCGTTATTTCTTAGAACGAGTTTGTAATGAAATATTAGAAATTGATAGAGGGAGTTTACATCGTTACAAAGGAGGTTATTCTTACTATTTAGAAAAACGAGCAGAAAGATATCAAATAGCAGAGGCAGAAGTAGGAAAAGCTAAAAACTTATTAAAAAAAGAATTGGATTGGATGCGTAGGCAACCAAAGGCTAGAGGAACTAAGTCTAAAGCTAGAATCAGTGATTTTTATGCTACGAAAGAAAAAGCAAATCAAAATTTTAGAGAAGACAAAGTCGCTATTAATGTAAAAATGGAACGTCTTGGAACTAAAATACTTGAATTGCATAAAATCTCTAAAGCCTATGGAGAAAAAAAGATTTTAGAGAAATTTGAATATAATTTTAAAAGAGGTGAAAAAGTAGGTTTAGTAGGGGCAAATGGAGCAGGTAAAACAACATTGTTGAATATTATTACAGGTCAAGAAAAAGTAGATACTGGTAAAGTTGTACTTGGAGAAACTGTTGTAATAGGTTATTACAATCAAAAGGGGTTGCAATTAAAAGAAGATAAAAGAGTTATTGAAGTCATTAGAGATATAGCAGAGTATTTACCAATAGGAGGAGGAAAAAAGATGACGGCAGTTCAGTTGTTAGAGAAGTTTTTATTTCAACCAAGTACTCATTTTCAATATGTTTCGACACTGAGTGGGGGAGAACAAAAACGCTTATATTTACTTACTGTTTTAATGAAAAATCCAAATTTCTTAATTTTAGATGAGCCAACCAACGATTTAGATATTTTTACACTTCAAGTTTTAGAAGACTATTTATTAGAGTTTCAGGGATGTTTAATTGTTGTTTCTCACGATAGGTATTTTATGGATAAAATAGTTGATCACCTTTTTGTTTTAAATGGCGACGGAACTGTTGACGATATTATTGGAAGTTATGCTAATTACAGAGTGTTTCAAAAATTAAAACAACAAGAAAGAAGGGATTTAGAGAAAGCTTCTGAATTAAAAATAGAGGTTTCAAAACCTAGTTCAAACGCTCCAAAAGTTAAAATGAGCTATAAAGAACAAAAGGAATTTGAACAATTAGAAAAAGATATAGAACGATTAGAATTGGAAAAAGTAAAATTGTCAGAAGAACTTAATAATCCTAAATTAGCTTACGATAAAATAGCTGAAGTTTCAGATAAATTAACTCTTTTGGTAGAGAGTTTAGACGAAAAGTCTATGCGTTGGTTAGAGCTTTCAGAACTAGAAGCGTAGTACTATAAATACTTTAAAAGCTTAATTGTCAAAGTTGTCTTAGGTTTTTAGTCTAAATTTAAGGGTTTATTTGGTGTACGCTATTGTTTCTCTCTTCAATGTGGTCTTTTACCATTTTCATTTTGTGAGCTAATTGACCCGCAAAAGGATCTTTCTTGTGAAGCCATCTCATTGCATTTTTGTCTCCTTGAATAGCCAACGCCATGAATTTTAAAATATCCATTTTACAATCGTGTAACCATTTTAAAGCTCTAGTATCTCCCTCACTTGCTTTTATTAATGCCGATAGGTGAGGATAACCATTTTGAATTAACCATTGAATTGATTTGTGGTCATTTGTTAGAGCAAAACAAAATATGCCCAATTCTTTGTAGCCATTTTTGATTAAAAAATCACGAATTTTAACATTTCCACTTATAGCCTCACCCCAAGCAACTAATATTTTGTTACTATAATTTAAAGGCTTTACAACAGCTTTTAAAGGCTTTTGAGTTTTTAATTCTTTTTTCTTTTTTCGGTTAAAAAACATAATAGGCTATTGATTGTTCTTTTATGTAATGATAAAAAGAGTAAAAGGAACGGGTTTTTAGTAATCCATTTTTTCTCCAAATGCTAAATCTCCCGCGTCTCCTAGTCCTGGTACAATATACGATTGAGCTGTCATTTCCTCATCTATTGCTCCAATCCAAATAGTTGTGTTTTCTGGCATATGTCTTTTTACATAGTTAATACCTTCAAGACTACTAATTACCCCCACTATATGAACATGCTTAGGTTTTCCTTTGCTCAATAAAGCTTTGTATGCCAAAACCATCGAAGCTCCTGAAGCAATCATAGGGTCGGTTAATATAACCACTTTCCCATCTACACTAGGGCTTGATAAATATTCTATTTCAACATCGAAATCTTCATTGTTAGTGTGTTTTCTATACGCCGAAATAAAACAGTTGTCAGAACTGTCAAAATAATTTAAAAAACCTTGATGTAATGGAAGTCCTGCTCTAAGAATCGTCGCAATTATGGGTTGCTCTTCTATGGTATTCATTTCTGCAACTCCAAGTGGAGAATATACGGCAGAATTTTTAAATTCTAGTTCTTTACTAATTTCATAAGCGGTAATTTCCCCCAATCTTTCAAGGTTGCGTCTAAATCGCATACGGTCTTTTTGGACTTTTAAATCTCTCAATTGTGCCAAGAAATTACTGTAAATTGAGTTGCTTTTGCTGAAGTTGTGAATAGTTATCATAGAAGAAGAGTTTGTTTTTTACAAAATAAGTTAAAATTTAAGTAAATCACGAATGTTTTTTCCTTTTTTTACAATCCATGAATAATCATTTTTTTTGTAAGTATAATAAGCAATGTCTCTAGCTCCAAATTTTTTATAAAATTGCGCTATTGACTCTATTTTACTTCCTCCAAAGTCAAAATGTTTATTCTCTCCTGCGTATTCTTTTATAACCTTGTCCATTAAAGAAAACATCGCCCCATTTTTTTTCCCTATTTTATTTACGCTTCCTTTTAAATAAGTAATTCTATGTTTTTGAATAAAGAAAAAACCGTAAGCGATAACCGAGCCTTCCTTCGTTACTTCAAATAGTTTTCCTGTTTTATTTTTTATGGCAACTTCAATTAATTGATTTATGTTTTTATAATGTTGGTTGGTATAGTTTACTTGTTCTCCTGTATTTTCTTTAAAGAAATCAATAAAGGTTTTTACGTCTATTGTCTCATTTATTTTAATGTTCTGTTTTAATGCTTTTTTGATTAATCGTTTTGTGTTTTTTGAATAGCTAGTAGTGTATATTTCAGTGTACGATAAATTAAGGTCAAGTTCTTGATAGTTTACTTTTTGAATTTCAAAATTCTCTAGGTTTTCAAATTCAGAATAATTAAAATCTATTTTCTTAAATGAATTTGGGAGTGCTTTTATAAAAGTTGAAAGTTGTGGTTTTTCTTCTTGGGAATAAATTGAAATTTCCCTCGTAAAAAAAGGTTGGTATATTATTTTAAACCCATATTTAAGGGTGTACGGTATAGGAAGAATGGCTTCGTAATCTCCCGAAATTAATACCCCCCAATTATCAGATACAGCGTCTAAATACCAAGCGTAGTTATAAATTGAAACGGTTTTACATTGTTCTATTAAATTATTGTATTTAATTAGATCTATGTCTTTTCGCTCTATAAATTTAATTCTATTTATATTTGTTGTCATATTAATTGCTATCTACAAATAATGAAATATAGTTTTCTTTTAATTGGTATTGTTATGCTAGTAATAGGTCTATTTTTTATGAATACCTATACGCTTCAAAATAACA
This sequence comes from uncultured Flavobacteriales bacterium, assembly GCA_947311095.1. GTDB lineage: Bacteria > Bacteroidota > Bacteroidia > Flavobacteriales_D > Parvicellaceae > S010-51. Next base: position 2,694 of record CAMZKF010000259.1, on the reverse strand, counting down.
CAACAAGTAAAGGTTTATTTTTTGCGATTGTAGGAATATTTTTAATTTCAAAAGAGTTAAGAAATATAAAAGAACTTCCATCTAAAAAATTTAAAGAAGATTTGAAAAAAAAAGAAGGAAAATAATATTTCCTTCTTTTTTAGTTATTCATTAAGCACTTATTGTATTTTTCGTTCTAAAATCATCATTGTTAATCTCGACATAGAAATTAATTTTCCATCTTTATCAACTATTTCAATTTTCCAAATATGAGTTGTTTTTCCTTCGTGAACTATTTCAGCTCTTCCATAAACCCAACCGTCCATAATTGCTCCGACATGGTTAGCATTTATTTCTATACAAACACCATAGTGAGTTTTAGTTCCTATAATTAAATAAGTTCCTGCACTTCCCAATGTTTCGGCTAAAGCTACATTAGCTCCTCCGTGCAATAAACCCATAGGTTGAAAAGTTCTTTCATCAACAGGCATTTTTCCTTCAATATAGTTGTCTCCAACTTTTGTAAATTCTATGCCAAGGGTATCCATTAGCGTTCCTACGTTAATGGCGTTAATGTCTTTTACTTTTACATTTTTTGGTATCATGATTTATTTTATAATAGTAATTCTTTTAGTAATTTGTCCTAAGTCTGTATTTATTTTCACAAAATAGATTCCTTTAGAATTTTGACTTAAGTCTAAGTTTATTTTTTGTTTTATAATTCCTTTTAAACGAGTTGAATTAATTAATTTTCCAACAGCGTCAAATGTTAAAATCGTTACATTTTGGTAGTATGGTAAATCAATTTCAATATTTAACAATCCGTTTGTTGGGTTAGGATAGAAGTTAAAAGCATTTTCTAAATTATTAGTTCCAATGCTCGTTGGTCCTCCGTTTCCTACAATTATTGTAACGGTATCTGTTCCTTCACAGTTTCCTAAATAACCTGTAAGTACAACATCATAAGTTCCGTCTGTAGCAAATGTATGTGAAACCGCTCCTTGTGTTGATGTTGCTCCGTCTCCAAAATTCCAAGCGTATGAAGTTGCAACAGAATTGTTGTTGTTAAAATTGACAGTTCCTCCTGCGGGGATTGAAATTGGCGAGCCATTAGCAACTACTGTCGGAGCAGGGTCAACATTTATCATTAATGAGACAGGTGAACTGTTGCAGTTTCCATTAGCTCCTATTACCACATATTGTGTTTGTGAAGTGGGAGCAACTTTAATAGTTCCTGTTGTAACTCCTGTGTTCCAAGTGTAGTTTTGAGCTCCTGATGCTACTAAATCAATACTGTCTCCACTACAAATAGTAGGGTTATTAGGTGTTACTGTAACTGTTGGTATTTGATTAACGGTTACTGTTGTTGTTCCCGTTTTTGAACAGCCTTGTGTATCATTCGCAATTACGGTATAAGTGGTGGTTGTAGTTGGAGATACCATTTGTACATTTCCTCCATTCAATCCATTGTCCCACGAATAAGTAGCTCCATTTCCTGCACCTCCAGCTGTAATTGTAGCTGTATTTCCATTGCATATTGTTTGGTCTGGTGTAATAGAAAGGATAAAACCTCCTTGATTAACGACTGTTTCAGTTGTGGAAGTCTGGCACCCGTTCGCATCTTGTATTACAATATTGTAATTGTAGGCCGATAATCCTGTGAAATTTCCTGCGTTTTGAAAATTAATTCCATTGTCGATACTGTATTGGTATGGAGCTGTTCCTCCTGATTCAGAGACTGTTATTGTTCCATTGCTATCCATACATGTTTCGTCTGTATTTGTAGCCGAAACACTAAAAACACCACTTCCTTGAACTGTTTCGGAACTCACTGTAGAAGAACAACCATTAGCATCAACTATTACAACGTTGTAAGTTCCTCCTGCCAATGAGTTAAAGAATCCATTAGGTTGAAAATTAGCCCCTCCATCTATACTGTATTGGTATGGAGCTGTTCCTCCTGCTGGAATAATAGAAATATTCCCATTATTTACCCCACAAGAAGCATCGGTTACTGTCGCTGTATGCGTGACCGTTCCTCCTGGATTTATTTGAGCTGTTCCAATAGAAGAACAGCCATTTGCATCTTGTACCGTAATATTGTATGTTCCGCTACTCAAACCTCCAAAATGACTGCTTAATTGAAAGTTTGTACCGTCAATACTATATTGGTATGGAGCACTTCCTCCTGTTGCACTATTGTAAAGCTGTCCATCGTTTGCTCCCCCACAACTTACATCAACAGTATTGGTAGTAAGTACTGGGGCACTAGCATTGACTAAGGTTACTGTTTCAAATCCTTGACAACCATTAACATCTTTTACTATAAGGTTATAAGTTCCAATAGCTAAACTATTAAAAGTATATGGAACTGTTCCAGCATTAAACGAACTTCCGTTATCGTTACTAAAAGTATATGGCGTTACTCCTCCTGTAGCATTTACAACAATACTACCGTCGTTAGCATTACACGAAGGATCTGTTGTAGTTGATGTAACGGATAGAACGCCTGTACCTGTTGGCACAGTAGCTGTTTCAAGACTACTACATCCTCCTGCATCGGTTACTGTAATGTTGTAATTACCTCCCATTAACCCTGTAAATATGTTGTTAGATTGAAAAGTGTTTCCTCCGTCAATACTATATTGATATGGAGTTGTTCCGTTTGAAACATTTATCGTTATTTGTCCATCATTACCAGTACAACTAGGTGTT
>CAMZKF010000258.1 GCA_947311095.1 uncultured Flavobacteriales bacterium | reverse complement strand
GTAGAAGAAAAATACAAAAAAAATATCAATATTATTTTTGTTAAACGTAACAGTGATTTGTACATGAGATATTTAGCAAAAGCAAAATATCTTATAAATAATGTTACTTTTCCTGAATACTTTATTCGTAAAGAAGGACAAATGTATCTAAATACTTGGCATGGAACACCAATTAAAAGTTTGGGGAAAGATATAAAAGATGATTTTATGGCTCATAAAAATGTAACTAGAAACTTTTTACAAGCTTCACATCTCATACAACCTAACTCGTACACCACAAATATTTTACTTGATAAATATGATGTACGAAATATTTGTTCTGCAGTTGTTGCCGAAACAGGATACCCAAGACAAGATTTAATGTTAAATATCAGTAATAAAGGGAAAGAGTTATTAAAAAATAAATTAAATATTGATAATAATGAAAAAGTTGTATTGTATGCTCCAACTTGGAGAGGAGAACATGGTCAAGCACTTTTTGATACAGATCATCTAGCCGAAGATTTACGACTACTAGGAGAGATAAAAAATATACACGTTTTGTTTCGAGGGCATCATATGATAGAAGATTTAATTAGTAATGAAAATTTTAATACGAACATTGTGCCTTCCGAAATAGATACTAATACCTTATTATCCATTGTTGATATATTGATAACCGACTATTCTAGCATTGCTTTTGATTATATGGCTCTAGCACGTCCTATTATTTATTATGCTTATGATAGAGAATTGTATGAAAAAGAAAGAGGTCTTTATTTCCCATTGGAAGAGCTAGGAGGCAATGTATGCATAAATCAAGAAGAACTACTTTTAGCTGTTCAGGCAAATATTAAGAAAGTAACAATAAATCAAATACAAAAAAAAGCTCAACAGAAATTTTGTCAATATGATAAAGGTACAGCAACGCAAAAAGTTATTGATTTTGTATTTTTTAATATAGATGAAAATCTAAAACTTGTTAATGTTTCAAATAGGAAAAATATTCTTCTTTATGGTGGACCTTTTATTCCTAATGGTATTACTACATCATTTGTAAATTTATTAAATCATATTAACACGGATAGATATTCTGTAACCATAGTTATTGAACCAAAATTACTCAAAAAAAATCCTGAAAGAATAGAACAATTTAATAGACTAAAGAAGGATGTTAAAATAATTGCTAGAACAGGTCAAATGTTAATGAATCTTGAGGAAAAATGGATTAAGGAAAAGTTTAATTCTCAAAATACTTTAGCTTCAAATGCATTGTGGAATAAGTATTTTAAAGCTTATTCTCGTGAATATAGAAGAATGTTTGGTGAAAGTAACTTTTATTCAATTATTAATTTTGAAGGATATAATGTTTTTTGGGCAGGAGTTTTTACAACTAAACAAGGTTGTATAGATAAAAATAGTATTTATCTACATAATGATATGTACGGAGAATGGAAATTACGTTTTCCATATTTAGAAAAAAATTTTAAACTTTATAACTTTTATACTTCTCTTATATCAGTATCAAAAAAAACGAATGAACATAATATTGAAAATTTAAGTTCAATATTTAATCTTAAAAAAGAAAATTTTTTATATTGTGATAATGTCCAAAATCCAAAAAATACATTAGAAAGAGCTAAAGAAGTACTTGAAAATAAAGAAGATGAAAAAATATTTAAGAATACTAAAGTCTTTATCAATATTGCTAGGCTTTCTCCAGAGAAAGATCAAGAAAAACTTATACGTGCTTTTGAAAAAGTTGCTAAACTACATAAGGAGGCAAGACTTATTAATCTTGGAAGTGGTGCACTCGAAGGTCATTTAAAAAGTCTCATCAAAGATTTAAAATTGGAGAAAAAAGTTTTTTTACTTGGGCAACGCTTAAACCCTTACCCCTACTTGAATAAATCAGACTGTTTTGTATTGTCTTCAAATCACGAGGGACAGCCAATGACACTTTTTGAAGCATTGATTTTGAAAAAACCTATTATTGCAACAGATATTGTAGGTAACAGAAGTGTGCTTGAAGGAAGACCTGGGTTATTGGTTGAAAATAGTGAAGAGGGTTTAGTAAATGGTATGTTGGACTTTTTAGAAGGTAGATATATAGAGACTGAAACTTTTGATTATGAAGAATATAATCAAAATGCTTTGAATATGTTTTATGGAAAGGTTGTTCATTAAATGAAAGAAGTTCATATCAAACTCACGGTTAAAGATATCCAATCTCACATAACGGTTCAATACCCTTTGTATCGTTTACATATAGATAAATCAGACTTAGGTAAAAGCGACAAAGAGAAACAGAATTTTAATCTTTTTGCAGTAGCAAGAGTAAATCAAAATGTCAAAGATTTAATTGTAGACCTTGCAAATAATGGTTATTTCTTAGTAGAGCATAAAAATGGTATTTCTATATTTGAAAAGTTTACTACAGCAGAAAAATTTAAACATAATTTGACCACTAGTAATGTTCAAATTTTTCATGATTTATTTTATACACTTGATAGCCCTAAAATAGAGACAAAGAGACCTAGACTTTTGGTTGTATTTTCTTCTGTGGCAGACTTTTCGTTAAATGCCTCTATTTCTAGACGAAACTTTTTTACAAATTTTGGAACAATAGGAAAATATATACCGCAAAATACTTATATATTACGTATTTCGGATATAGGTGGCGTTGTTGGAAGTTTTTATATGAATAATAATTTTCACAAAAATGTTGAATCGAATGTTCAAAATCTTTTAAAATTTATTTTATTACAAAAGAATATTAATAAAAATGATCTTGTTTTATATGGGGTTTCAAAAGCAGGAACAGCAGCATTGTATCATAGTATTTTAGGTGAATACAAATCTATATCAGTTGATCCTATTGTATCAGATGTATATCATGAAAGAAAGTATAATGATTCACATTTTACTCAAGGAACTTTTCCTAGTACAAAACAAAATAAATTTATTGACTTAATGCGAAGAACAACTATTCATAGTAGTATTAATATATTATATTCTCAAAATTCTCCTATATATTCAGATATTATTACGGTAATAAAAAATAATGATATTAAAGACAAAATAAACTACATTCATACTAATCATCCTAAAATTAAAGATCATCCCGATGTTGGACCGAATACTATTAATATTTTAACGATGATTTTGAATAATTTATATTATGATTTCAGTACAATATCTTCTAAAAAATTGGAATGTTAATTTTGAAAAATATGAAAAAAACCATCATAACCTACGGAACATTCGATATGTTCCATATAGGACATTTAAAGCTACTGCAACGTCTAAAAGATATGGCAGATGAGCTTATCGTGGCTATATCAACCGATGAGTTTAATCGTGGAAAAGGGAAGAAAGTAATGATTCCCTATGAGACCTAGTCAATGCCATTAGCCATAAAGCCTACAAAATTGACAAAAAAAGAAAAGAAGAATTGGTTGTCAAATT
>CAMZKF010000257.1 GCA_947311095.1 uncultured Flavobacteriales bacterium | reverse complement strand
TTAGCTTATTTTGATGTTCTTTTGGTATAAAACCCTATTCCTACCAAAAGAGAAAACTTATAGGGAGTTCTTTTTATAGTGGTACTATTGGTATTAGGATTGTGAAAAACATCAAATTTTGAACCTACAAAAAATGATTTATTTTTCATTGCTCTTTCATAAGTTATAGCATAGTATGACGAAAGACTTACTTTTCTTGCGTCAAATGTATAATTTTCTGTTTTTCGATCAATGGTTTTACCTGCTTTATATTTCTTTACTATATTTTTAGAATTTAGATAAAAATTCCCTGCTATTCCTGCTGAAACATGAATGGAATTTTTAGACCCAAATTGAAATAGGTTGTAATTAACACCTAAAGGAACCGTAATATATTGGTGTAAGTACTTGAATGAAACAGCATCAAATTCTTTATTTGCACTTACATTTCCTGTCTGATGGTTTATTTGATTTCCAAATACTAGTCCCTCAAACCTAGATAAAATGGCATATTGTTGATATTGGACTCCACTTTGTATTTTTAGTTTATTTAATTTATAAGCTATCATTAATCCACCTCCGTAAACTCCTGCTGGATTTTCAGGGTATGAGTAATCTACATTGGTTGTCCTGTAACTTGGTCCTGTTTGTAAAAATGCTGAATAATTAATTTTCTTTGTATCTTCCTGCCCAAACACAAGACAACTAAAGATTATTAATAAAAAAGTTGACGTTAGTTTCATTTGTTTCATTTGTTATATTCTCAAACCAAAAAGCTCATCGGTTCGAATATATAAACTCCTTTAGTTTCAAAATGGTTGCCTAATTCAAAAAAAAGACCTACGTTAAACATAGGTCTTTTTTGTATATTCAATAATTTGAATTTTTGCCCCTTTCTTAAATTATTTATAAATTTTCTCAATTAAATCTTCGTAATTTTTATTAATTACTTTTCTTTTCAATTTTAAAGTAGGCGTTAATTCACCTGAATCTACCGTCCATTCATTTTCTAGTAATTCAAACTTTTTGACTTGTTCCCATTTTCCAAAATCTTTATTTAAGACATTAACTTCGCTCAATATTTTGGAAATAACAGCTTTATTTTTTATTAAATCTTTTTTATTTGTAAACGTTATATTATTTTCTAAAGCCCAATTTGTCAAATATTCAAAAGCAGGAACAATAAGAGCAGCGGGATGTTTCCTAGCTTCTCCAACTACCATAATTTGTTCAATAAATAATGACTCTTTCATTTTATTTTCAACCACTTGAGGTGCTACATATTTACCTCCCGATGTTTTAAACATTTCTTTTTTACGATCTGTTATTTTCAAAAATCCTTCTGAATCAATAATTCCTATGTCTCCTGTGTGGAACCAACCTTTTTCATCAACAACTTCTTTGGTTAAATCTTCTCTTTTATAATACCCCATCATTAAACAAGGTCCTTTTGTAAGAATTTCACCATCTTCGGCAATCATTAGCTCTACACAATCTAACTTTTTACCTACTGTTCCAAACTTAACTCCTGTTGTAAACGCATTTACGGCTATAACTGGTGATGTTTCTGTTAATCCATATCCTTCAAAAGCTGGTATTCCTATCGCTAAGAAAAAACGAGCTAAACGAGGTTGCAAAGCTGCACCTCCCGAGGCTATAGCTTGCACTCTACCGCCTAATTTTGCTCTTATTTTGCTATATACAAGCTTATCAGCTATTTTTCGTTGAATACTTGGGTGCTTTCCATATTGATAAGAGTCTGTTAATTCCATAGCCCACTTAAAAATAGAAGCTTTAATTCCTCCTCCTGCAAGTCCTTTAGCCATTACACTATCGTGTATTTTTTCTAGCAATCGAGGAACAGCTGTAAATACATGGGGTTTACATTCCGTTATATTATCGACTATTGTTTCCATTGATTCGGCATAATAAATATTAATACCACTCATTTGATACAAGTAAATTAACATTCTTTCATATACATGACAAAGCGGAAGAAAAGACAAAGCCACATCTCCTTTATGAACAGGAAGTCTTGGACGACTACCTTTAGCATTCTCTATTAAATTTCTATGACACAACATCACTCCTTTAGGTTTACCTGTTGTTCCTGAAGTATAGATAAGAGTAGCCAAATCCGTTTCTTTTATTACTTCTTTTCTTTTTTCTACTTCGGCTTGATTTCCTTCTTTTCCCAAATCTAAAACCTCTTTCCAACTTGTAGCTCCTTTTACATCTTCTATTGCAAATATTTTTTCTAAAGATGGAACTTCTCCAATAATAGCATTTGCTTTATCGAATAATTCTTGACTCGATACAAAACAAAACTTTACTTCTGCATCATTAAATATATAAGCATAATCTTCTTTTGTAATAGTAGGATAAACAGGTACATTAACAGCTCCTGTTTGTAAAATTCCGATATCTAAGATATTCCATTCTGTTCTATTGTTAGAAATCATGGCCATTTTATCTCCTGGTTTTACTCCTAACTTAATCAATCCTTTACTGATTAAGTTTGCTTGTTCCAAGTAATCTTGTACAGAAGTTGCAACCCATTTTCCATTTACTTTTGATACTAAAGCTCTTGATTGAGGCGCGTGTTTTAATTGATAATAAGGTACGTCAAAAATTCTTTTAATTTCATCGAAATTTTCCATCTATGTATAGTTTTATCTTATTTTTTATTACACTTAAACCTAATAACTTTTTAGTTTAAGCATTAAATAATACAACAATTGTAATTATATATATAATCCGTTTTTATCTAAACTTACCAATTTTATAATAAGTTTAAGGTAACAAATATAATAAAACAGATGTTTATATTATAATATTAAGAGCTTTATTTACATGATTTATTTCATATACCTTTTGACTTTTATTTTATAATAAGCTGACAAAAAGCATTTATATAATGAATAGTTATTTTTATCTTTGCACATATAAACAAATATACTATGTTAAAAACAGGAATAAAATCAATTTTAGTTACTTCATTATTAATGCTAGGTATTAATGGAACTGCACAGGAAACTTCATCTAATATGCCTATTTATAAACTTGCCGCAGGAATTAGACTTGGAGATTATCAAACAGGAACAGTCAAATATTTCTTCTCTGATTTAATGGCGATAGAAGGTTCGCTTGGTATTTCATTTGGAGGGATGCCTAAAGCTTCTGTTTTTGTTGAAAAATATCATGAAGATATTTTCATGCCTAATTTTCATTTATTTTATGGTGCTGGTCTGGGTTTTAGAGCGCGAAGACAATTTAACTATTATTATAATGGGTATTATAATAATTATCGTTGGGAAACAAATTATTATTTTGGCCCTGCAATAATAGGAGGTGTAGAATATGATTTTTCAGATTTAATTAACATTCCTCTTGCTGCTAGTGCTGACGTTCGCTTAGGATTAGAT
>CAMZKF010000256.1 GCA_947311095.1 uncultured Flavobacteriales bacterium | reverse complement strand
TATTGGATAAAAATTAATAAACAAGTAATCCCTAACACAAAAAAGCACTTAAAAATTAAAAGTAATACTTTTTTTATAAATTTCAATGTATTTAAGATTAAAAATAGATAAGAAAAACTCCTGTATTACGTTTTTTATGACAAAAACAGTATTTTAATCTTTAGCTGCTCCATTTTTTTAGGTTAGAAAGAATAAAATTGTTATATTTGGTTTATTATTCACATATATAATAAACATGAAAAAAACGACTTTATTTTTAAGCCTTATTACCTTACTAATCTGTTCTAGTTCTTCTTGTAAGAAAAAGGGCTGTACCGATTCAAAGGCTACAAATTACGATTCAAAAGCAAAAAAAGATGACGGAAGTTGTGTTTTGCCAATAATAGAAACAGTAGCACATGTGGAAACATATATAGTAAACGACACCGTAGATTTTGCAACTACAGGAACTATAAGTGACACTAGTGTTTTATTAGGTCGTCAAGGAATTACAACCGATACTGGATTGGGGTATTACAGTATAGAATCTCAAGATAGTACTTCAAATACGACAGGACCATATAATTTCAGACACCTTAGACTAAACATTGTCAATGGAGCTAGAGAACTTGTAAATAACTACGTAGATTTTGAGCTTAAAAATTTTAATTTAGGGGAAGAAATAAACGATAACAGCCCAAGTTTAGGAAATACCACAAGTTCTCCTTCTCATTCCGTTGCTTTTTTGTTCGAAAACAATAGTTCTTTTAGTTTAAATAGTACGCAATATATTGGACTAACTTTTGAAGAAAACGGAGCTTATTATAATGGCTGGCTAAAAATTAAAACCTTAAATAACTATCATTCTTGCGTAATAGAATCTTATACTGTTAGTACGGTTGAGGCTCAAGCTGTTACAATTACGGAATAATAGTACTACGAAATTTGTTTTGCGTTAGGGATAGAAACGTTAGCTTTTTGTTGCTTTTAATATAGTAAAACTTTGCCTATAAGAGCGATTTTAGGAGCTCCTTATTGGCTTAGTGTTACTTGTTAAAAAAACAAAAACTATAAGTGGATAGCCCGTTTAAACGCCCGAAAAATTCTTATCTTTGAAAAAAACAACTGATAGAATGGAAAGAAAAACTTTATTTGTAGATACAATAGTTCCCTTGGCTGTCCCTAACTTATATACTTATAGAGTTCCGTATCAGTTAAACGATTTTGTGAAACCTGGAGTGAGGATTATAGTGCCTTTTGGACGAAATAAATTGCATACCGCAATTATAAAAAACGTACACGAGACTGTTCCTACTTACACCACAAAACTAATTGATTATATTTTAGACGACGTACCTATTGTAACCGACATTCAGTTGAAACTTTGGGACTGGATTGCGACTTACTACATGTGTACTTTGGGAGAAGTGATGATAGCTGCTTTGCCGAGTAGTTTTAAATTGGCTAGTGAAACCAAAATACTTTTAAACGAAAACTTTCAAGACAATGAATCTGTCCATTTAGATGACAACGAATACATTATATCAGAAGCCCTCTCTGTTAGAGGTACATTAGACTTAGCCGAAATAGCCGAAATAATAGACCGAAAAACCGTTTATCCAATTGTAAAAAGGTTGATAGACAAAGGTGTAGTTGTAGTTGAAGAAGAAATTAAAGCCGTTTACAAACCAAAGAAAGAAAAATATGTAACACTTAGCGATTCAATCGCAAAAGAAGAACAACTTGAAGCTGTTTTTGAAGGTTTAAAAAGAGCCGTAAAACAACAAGAAATACTTTTGCAGTATTTGCAAATGAGTAGCTTTTTTGGAGAAAGAAAAGAAGTCAAAAAAGCCGATTTATTGAAAAAAGTAAGCGCAACATCTTCAATTATAAAAAGTCTTTACGATAAAAATATTTTAGCCGAATACGAACTAGAAATCGGACGTTTGCAGCACTACAAAGGAGAGAAACAAGAAGTCAAGCAACTAACCGACGACCAAACTAGAGCCTTTGATGAAATAGAAGAGAGTTTTAAAACAAAGTCTATTTGCTTGCTACACGGAGTTACAGGAAGTGGAAAAACAGAAGTTTATGTAGAACTGATGAATAAATACATCAAAAAGGGAGAAACTGTTTTGTTTTTGTTGCCCGAAATTGCACTGACAACCCAAATAATAAACAGGCTTCGAAAATACTACGGCGACAGAATAGGCGTTTACCATTCTAAGTTTTCGCCCCACGAAAGAGTTGAAATTTGGAACGCTGTTCTAAAAGATAAATTACACAATTATGATATTATTCTTGGCGCTCGATCAGCTGTATTCTTACCTTTCAAAAAACTAGGATTAATCATAGTCGATGAAGAGCACGAAACATCGTTTAAGCAACACGACCCAGCACCAAGGTACAATGCTAGAGATACTTCTGTAATGTTAGCAAGAGCTTTTAAAGCTAAAGTATTACTCGGTTCTGCTACACCAGCAATTGAAACCATGTGGAATGCAAGACAAGGCAATTTTGGATTGGTAGAAATGAAAAAACGGTTTGGAGGCATTCAAATGCCCGAAATACAATGTGCCGACATTGCAAAAGCCAAAAAGAAAAAAGAAATGTTTGGGATTTTCTCGGCATTCTTACTCGAAGAAATGAAATCCGTTTTAAAACGAGGGGAACAAATTATTTTATTTCAAAACCGACGAGGTTACGCCCCAAAATGGATGTGCGAAGACTGCGGCTGGATTCCCATGTGCACCCAATGCGACGTAAGTTTAACCTATCACAAATACACTAGATTGTTGAGTTGCCACTACTGCGGCTACACACTTACACCGCCAAGCAAATGTGGAGCTTGTGGAAGTTCGGATATAAAAATGGTTGGTTTTGGAACCGAAAAAATAGAAGAAGAATTAGCAATACACTTGGGAAACAAAGTCAAAATTCAACGAATGGATTTAGACACAACTCGTTCCAAGCACGCTTATCAAAACATAATTTCAGACTTCGAACAACGCAAAATAGATATTCTGGTCGGTACGCAAATGGTTACCAAAGGACTAGATTTCGACAACGTTTCATTGGTCGGTGTTTTAAATGCCGACGATATGCTTTTTTACCCCGATTTTAGAGCCTTCGAAAGAGCCTATCAATTAATGACGCAAGTAAGTGGTCGTTCGGGAAGAAAAAAGAAAAGAGGAAAAGTAATTGTGCAAACGCATGCGCCCGACCATTGGATTATTCAAAAAGTAATGCAAAACGACTATGAGGGAATGTACACCCAAGAACTTTACGAGCGTAAAAACTATCAATATCCTCCGTTTTTTAGAGTTATAAAATTGACCGTTCGTCATAGAGACAAACCCGTAGTGGACGAGGCTAGTAACGTATTTGCCAAAGCCTTGAAAGTAAAATTAGGAAACCGAGTTTTAGGTCCTGAATACGGAGCAATACCACGAATAAAAAACGTTTACAACAAGCAAATAACCATCAAATACGAACGCAAAGCATCAGCCAAACAAGTTAAAGAATATATTTTGGATAAGATAGCTGAACTCCGTCAAATTAACTCAAAATATAAGTCCGTGCGTGTAAAAATAGATGTAGATCCCATGTAAAAGCCTCGCTTAATTGCATATTGAGAATGAATAATTAAAAGAAGTTGATGTAAGGGACTTGAAATAAACTAGTCTAAAATAAAAACAGTAATCATTAGGGCATTTCCCCGCTATAAAAAATAGCAGGGTCGGGCTATCCGCACTCGCTTTTTTTGTTTTTCAAAAGAAAAAAAAACAAAAAAGAGCTCAAACAAAGCTCCTATCCCTAATGCAAACAACCAATAGATATTCAAAAATAACGCTAGAAGAAAAATAAGAAAATGCTAACAAAAAACAACACTATAAAGTTTGGAATTTTCATTCTAATTTTACTTTTCGTAGGCTATTTCATCGATCGTGTTGAAGTAAAGTACTTCCATAATTATTCATTCCCTACGTTTTTTACAAGCATATTCTTATTGTTTGCCTTAGTCTATTCAATGTTTCAATCCGACCAAAAATGGAGTTTCAAAAAAATATTAACCTTAGGTATAATTGCTCGTGTTTTATTATTTTTTGCCTCGCCAAACCTCTCCGACGATTACTATCGTTTTATTTGGGACGGAACTTTAATTCTCAATGGTTACAATCCATTTTTGTACCTTCCTACCGAAGTTATTGAATGGGATAACGCCTCCAAAATGGGATTTACACAAGAACTTTACAAGGGGTTTAATTCTCAAATCTATTATTCTGTTTATCCTCCAATCAACCAAGTAATTTATACATTATCAGCATTTGTAGGCAATGGAAATGTTTATGTAAGCGCATTAGTTATGCGTTTTTTTATACTCACAATGGATTTGGGAAGTATTTATTTTTTGTATAAACTAATGCGTTTAAAAAACATAGAACTAAAGTATTTACTCTGGTATGCTTTAAATCCATTAATTATATTGGAACTGACGCTAAATTTACATTTTGAAGGGGCTATGATTTTCTTTTTATTAGGAGCGATTTATTTTTTAGAAACAAAAAAAAATGTTTACGCTGGTTTATTTTGGGGACTAGCAATCTCCACTAAATTATTGCCTTTAATGTTTTTAGGTTTTCTCATCAATCACATTAAGTTTAAACAGGTTTTGCAAGTAGGAACAATCGCAGTCGCAACATTTTTGGTGTTGTTTATTCCGTTCATGCATCCCGAAGTTGTAGGAAACGTAGGCGATAGTTTGTCTAAGTATTTTGGTTATTTCGAATTCAATGCAGGTATTCCTTACTTAATTAGAACGATAGGCTATCAATTTTATGATTATAGTATTTTGTTTAAAGCATTACCGTTCTTAAAAAATCTATTTTTAGCTTACCTAGTCCTTTTTTCATTGAGTAATTTATTTGTCAAAAAACCACTGTCGCTAGTTACTCAAATTTATTGGACTGCAATGTTTTATTTTTTAATTGCAGGAATTATGCATCCATGGTACATTACATTTATAATACCTTTGGGAATATTAGCTAACAAAAAAGCAATTTTAATTTGGAGTTGGCATGTTTTTCTTTCTTATAGCGCTTATCAATCGGTAGATTATCAAGAGAATTATTACCTCATAACAATTGAATATGCCGTGGTAATTGGTGCAGTTTTTTATGAATTAATTTTTAAAAGCAACGAAAAGCAAGAGAATGTAGTGTTATAAAATACGAATAACATTCAAGGAGTCTATTTTTAAACATTCGTTTTCCAACATCCATTTTAAGACAGAAAGAATTTCTTCTTTTGAATTATTTTTTCTTAGTTGCTCAATCAAATCTCTTGGCGTGTAGTTTTTAACTTTTAGCACCTCAATTATTCGCTTTTCAAGGATTTCAAATTCGTTATCGGTTAAATCAATTGCTTTTTTATTCGCTAAACAAACGTCGCATTTTCCACAGTCTTTAGCCGTTTCATCATCAAAATAAGTCAATAAAGTTACATTTCTACAAGTCGTATTGTTAAACGCATAATCAACGGCTGCATTCATTTTTTTTATCGCCAAGTTTTTTCTATTTTCGTAAATATCAGGTGATATTCGAATGTTTTTTTGTTCAATTCTTGGTTGCAAAAAAGTAAGAATAGGAAGATTGGTAACTTGGTTATATTCTAAAACTTCAAGTTCGTGCAATTCATGTAGTAATTTTCTAACCTCATTATTACTCGTCTTTAAACGTAATGCAATATCCTTTTCTTTTATTCTAATCGCCCCATCAAATAATCCACCGTATGTTCTGAGTAATAATTGAATAATTGGATCGTATTTTTTTTGCCTAAGCTGAAAATTATAAAGGTTTTTTCCGTCTATTAAAAATTTCAAAGAAGAAGAATTGTTTATAGGGTCAGAAATAGAAAAATACCCCGCTCTTTCCAAAAAAGGAAAAGAACTAGCAACCTCAATTGGTTTTAAACCAAAGCTCTTCCCAATTTCTGCATAATCAATACTTGCTTGTAATTCTAAACCTGCTCCTATTGCTATTCTTAAATGATTACAAATGGCATAGTAAACTTTTTTTATGGTTTCTTTACTTGGAAATTGTCTATTTATTCGTTCACTCAAGTCTAGCTTGTCTTTGTCTGTTACAATTAAGACTCCGTAGGCTTTTCGTTCATCTCTTCCTGCTCTTCCCGCTTCTTGAAAGTAGGCTTCTAAAGAGTCTGGAGCTCCTAAATTCACTACAAATCGAACATCTGGTTTGTCTATTCCCATTCCAAAAGCATTGGTCGATACTATTATTCTGGTTTTATTTCCTTGCCAATCTTTTTGTTTTTTACTACGTTCTTCAATCGACAATCCTGCGTGATAGTGAGTAGCCGAGATTCGTTGAGAAGTCAAAATTCGAGCAATTTCCATGGTATCTCTTCTTGTTCTTACATAAACAATTCCAGAACCTTTTACATTTTTTACGACTCTAAGCATAGCACTTAACGTATCTTCTTCTTTTAGAACAACATATTGTAAGTTAGAACGGTAAAAACTTTTCTTATAAACATTCTTTTTCTTAAACCCCAATTGAATTTGAATATCCTTAACTACTTCTTTTGTAGCAGTAGCCGTTAACGCTAAAAAGGGAACATTTGGATGATATTCCTTTAGTTTTTTTATTTCTAAGTACGGAGGTCTAAAATCATACCCCCATTGAGAAACACAATGCGCTTCGTCAATAGCAATGAGATTTACGTTCATTCGCTTAAAGCGTTCGATAAACAAATCATGCTTTAATCTTTCGGGAGAAACATACAAAAATTTTACTTTTCCATAAATGCAATTATCCAATAGAATATCAATTTCCTTTTTTCTTAAACCACTGGTAATTGCTATTGCCTTTATTCCTCTTCTATTTAGGTTTTCAACCTGATCTTTCATCAAGGCTATCAATGGAGAAACAACAATGCAAATCCCTTCTTTTGCCAAGGCTGGAATTTGAAAACAAAGCGACTTCCCCCCCCCAGTAGGCAGGAGCGCTAAGCTGTCTTTACCATCCAAAACACTTAGCATAATTTCTTCTTGTAAGGAACGAAAAGAATCGTACCCCCAATATTGTTTTAGTATAGCGTGGAGTTTGTTTTGCATTGTAAACTCCAAAGGTACTAAAAAGATAACATCTTGGTTATTTGCTAAGAAAACAAAGTAATAAACCTACATTGATTAAAAACAAAAACCCATTTTCTTACAGTTTCCTAAACAATTAGAGTAGCATCTATTTCTTTCGAATTTAAGTCTATTACACCTAAAAATCAAACGCTATTTTATTAGTAAACAGACTTATAATTAATAAAAATTGTTACTTTTGCAGATTAAAGTACTTTATAATTGAATTTTAAGCAAAAGACAATGAAATATTTATTAGAAAAATTCGAAAATAAACAACCTGAAATTGTATTTGAATGGAAAGATTCAGAAACAGAAGCAATAGGATGGGTCGTTATTAATTCGTTGAGAGGAGGAGCAGCAGGAGGAGGAACTCGAATGAGAGTCGGACTAGATAAAAGAGAAGTCGAATCTTTAGCTAAAACCATGGAAGTGAAATTTACCGTTTCAGGACCTGCTATTGGAGGGGCTAAATCAGGTATAAATTTTAATCCAAATGACCCTCGTAAAAAAGGAGTATTAGAAAGATGGTATAAAGCTGTTACACCTCTATTAAAACACTACTACGGAACAGGAGGAGATTTAAACGTAGATGAAATTCACGAAGTTATTCCAATGACTGAAGATTGTGGTGTTTGGCATCCTCAAGAAGGCGTTTTTAATGGACATTTTCAACCAAGAGAAGCACAAAAAATTAATAGAATTGGTCAATTAAGACACGGAGTTATAAAAGTAATAGAAGACGAAAAATTTAGTCCAAATGTAGCCAACAAATATGTTGTAGCCGATATGATTACAGGATATGGTGTTGCCGAATCGGTAAAACACTATTACGATATTTATGGCGGAAACCTTAAAGGAAAACGTGTAATTGTTCAAGGCTGGGGAAATGTAGGTTCTGCTGGAGCTTATTATTTAGCCCAAGAAGGAGCAAAAATAGTTGGTATTATAGACATTGCAGGAGGCTTAATTAAAGAAGAAGGTTTTTCTTTTGAAGAAATTAGAGATTTATTTATCAATAAAAATGGAAATAAATTATATGCCGAAAATATGATGTCTTTTGCAGAAGCCAACGAAAAAATTTGGAGTATTGAAGCCGAAGTATTTTTACCTTGCGCTGCTTCTCGTTTAATTACAAGAGATCAAGTCGATCAAATGATAAAATCAGGTATTGAAGTTATAGCTGCTGGGGCAAACGTTCCTTTTGCCGATCCTGAAATTTTCTTTGGAGATATTGCCGATTACACAGACAATAATATCAGTCTCATTCCAGATTTTATTTCTAATTGTGGAATGGCTCGTGTATTTGCGTATTTAATGTCCAATGATTTAAATATTTATTCTGATGAAGACATTTTTAAAGACACCTCATTAACTATTAGAAAAGCATTAAACAAAGCTTTCGCAAAAAGCGCTAGTAAAACTAAAATAGCAAAAACAGCATTTGAAATTGCATTAAAAGAATTAGTATAAAAAATAGTAAAAATAAAACACAGTAATGGAAATTTTAATAGTAGTAATATTTATTTTAGGTTATTTAGGTATAGCCTTTGAACACCAAATTCATGTAGATAAAGCGGCTCCCGCTTTGTTAATTGGAATGCTTTGCTGGGGTTTATACGCCTTAAATCCAGCTTCATTTTTAAAACTAAATGAGTATAAATCAATAACAGAATTAGTAGAAGAAGGAGAGAAAAACCATGACAATTTAGCTCCTCAAACTAAAAAAGCTTTGCATCATTTTGAAGAAGTAATTCATCAAAACAACATATCTCATTCGCCAGAAATAATTGACGCATCGCAAACACATGACCATATCGTTCATTTTATGGAACACGGGTTACGCCATCATTTATTCGATATAGCAGGTATTCTATTCTTTCTTCTAGGCGCAATGACTATAGTTGAACTAGTTGATGCACACGATGGATTCTCTGTAATTACAGATAAAATAACCACAACAAACACCATTAAACTACTTTGGATTGTAGGTTTTATTACTCTCTTTTTCTCTGCAGCTTTAGACAACCTTACCACTTCTATAGTAATGATTTCGGTACTCCGAAAATTAATAGCAGACCAAAAAACAAGATGGTACTTTGCTGGATTTGTTATTATAGCTGCCAATGCAGGAGGAGCTTGGTCTCCTATTGGTGACGTTACTACAACTATGCTTTGGATAGGAAAACAAATACCTGATGCAATGGGTATTGTTACGACTGTATTTTTACCAAGTTTAGTTACACTTGTTGTTCCTCTTACAATTGCTACTTTTATTTTTAAAGGAAAAATAGAAAGACCTACCGAAATTAAAAGTTCTGCTCATCACTCCGTTGAATTAACTTCTGGAGAAAAAACTTTCTTTTTTGTAATTGGATTAATGGGATTAATATTCGTTCCTATTTTTAAAACTATTACCCACCTACCTCCTTTTATGGGAATGATGTTGAGTCTTGGTGTTATATGGGCGATAACCGAATTGGTACACAAAAAGCGTCCAGCAGAAGACAAAGCGGCTTTATCTCCATTAAGAATATTACAAAAAATAGATACAGCAAGTGTATTATTTTTCTTAGGAATACTTTTAGCTGTTGCTGCATTACAAGAGGTAGGACATTTAGTTACTATGGCAAACTTTTTAGACACTTCTTTTAATGGAAATATTTACGCTATTAATGTCACAATCGGGTTATTATCAGCTGTTGTAGATAATGTTCCTTTGGTAGCTGCCGCCCAAGGAATGTATGATATTGCTTCGGAAGGTGTATTTGCTCCCGACGGAGATTTCTGGACGTTTTTAGCTTATTGTGCTGGAACAGGAGGAAGTTCTCTTATTATAGGTAGTGCCGCAGGTGTTGCTGTAATGGGATTAGAAAAAATTCCTTTTGGATGGTATTTTTCTAAAATTAGTTTACTAGCTGTAATAGGTTATTTAGCAGGAGCAGGTGTCTTTATCTTATTTTTTTAAAAATTAAAACAACCAATTTATTATGAATATTTTTTCATTATTTCAAACCATACAAATTGCCGTAAAAGGAGCTTCTGAAACTGCAAATCAAGTTGGAGTTGCAGTAGCAGATGGAGAATTAGAACAACAAACTATTATGGATGTAATTCTTGATAGCTGGTACATAATGGGACCTTTAGCTGTCTGTTCTGTGTTGGCTGTTTATATCTTTATCGAACGATTTTTAACCATCAAAAGAGCGTTGAATGAAGAACGTGATTTTATGGCAAAAATTAAAGATTATGTCAACGACGGAAAATTAGATGCGGCAAAACAATTGTGTGTTTCTACCGATAATCCTGTCGCTCGTATGGTCGAAAAAGGAATTATGAGAATTGGTAAACCTTTATCAGATATTAGCACTTCAATAGAAAATGTAGCCAAAATGGAAATTTACCGTTTAGAAGCTCGTTTATCTATTTTGGCAACCATAGCAGGTGTTGCTCCAATGATTGGTTTCTTAGGTACGGTATTGGGAATTATGACTACATTTGGAAGAATGAGAACTGAAGGAGTAGAAATAGCTAGTCTTTCGGGAGGAATTAATGAAGCTATGGTAACTACCGTTGGTGGTTTGGTAGTA
>CAMZKF010000255.1 GCA_947311095.1 uncultured Flavobacteriales bacterium | reverse complement strand
CCATCTTTAGGGGTTGCTCCTGCGGGAACATGAATATGTACATCATAATTATCAAACACCTTAGCGTCGATATTCCATTTGTAGGCATGCGATTTTAAATACTGTAGTGCGATAACAGCCGACTCTTTCATTACATCTCCTAAGTTTCCAGTTAAGGTTAATTTACCTTTACCTTTTGTAATTGAAGACTCTATAAACAATATATCTCCTCCTACCCTAGTCCATGCTAATCCAGTTACAACGCCTGCTACATCGTTAGAATCGTACTTATCTTTTTCGTAAGAAATTCCTAATATATCTTTTAAATCTTCTTTTTTTACCAATACAGAAAAGTTTTCTTCCATTGCAATTTGTTTGGCTCTATGTCTAACAATTTTAGCCAACCTTTTTTCTAATCCCCTTACACCACTTTCGGCAGTATAAGCTTCAATAATGTATTCGATTGCATCATCTTCCAACTCAAAATTAGAGGTTTTTATTCCATGAAGTTTGATTTGCTTATTTAACAAATGTCGTTTAGCTATCTCTATTTTTTCTTCAATTGTATAACCATTGACTTCAATAAATTCCATACGGTCTCTCAATGCTGGTTGAATAGTCGAAATATCGTTTGCTGTTGCAATAAACATAACCTTTGATAAATCGTACTCAATTTCTACAAAATTATCTTTAAAGGTATCGTTTTGTTCTGGATCTAAAACTTCTAGTAAAGCAGAAGAAGGGTCGCCATGAGCACTAGTTCCTACTTTATCTATTTCGTCTAAAACAAATACGGGATTAGACGATTTTACTTTCTTCAAGCTTGTTAAAATTCGCCCAGGCATTGCTCCAATATAAGTTTTACGATGCCCTCTTATTTCGGCTTCGTCGTGTACACCTCCCAAAGACAATCTTACATATTTTCTACCTACGGCTTCAGCTATAGATTTTCCTAACGACGTTTTTCCTACACCAGGAGGTCCATACAGACAAATAATTGGAGATTTCATATCTCCTTTTAATTTTAAAACAGCTAAATATTCTATAATTCTTTCTTTTACTTTCTCTAGTCCAAAATGGTCTCTATCTAAAATTTCTTGAGCTCTTTTTAAGTCAAATTTATCTTTTGTTACTTTTTTCCAAGGCAAATCTAATAGCGTTTCAATGTAGTTTAGTTGAACACCATATTCTGCTCCTTGCGGATTCATGCGTTCTAGTTTTGCCAATTGTTTGTTAAATGTCTTTTTTACTGACTTTTTCCATTTTTTCCTTTTTGCCTTATTCTTAAACTCTAAAATTTCTTCTTTTTGAGGATTATCTCCCAACTCTTCTTGTATTTCTTTCATCTGTTGATGCAGGAAATAATCTCTTTGTTGTTTGTCTAAATCAACTTTAACACGTGATTGTATATCGTTTTTTATCGCCAACAATTGCAATTCTTTGTCTAAATGTTTCAAGAGTGTATTGGCTCTCACGTCGAGGTTTACCTCTTCAAGTACGCTTTGTTTTTCGTCAACTTTTGCATTCATGTGCGATGCTATAAAATTAACTAAAAATGAATTACTATCTATATTTTTTAATGCGAAAGAAGCTTCAGATGGAATATTAGGTGATTCTCTTATTATGCGAAGTGCTGTTTCTTTCAAAGTCTCGTACAACACTTTTGACTCTTCTGTTTGTTTAGATTTTATTTCTTCAAAGTTTTTAACTTTTGCTACCAAATAAGGTTCGTCGCTTATCATTTCTAATAGTTCGAAACGTTTTTTTCCTTGAATAATTACAGTTGTATTTCCATCGGGCATTTTTAGCACCTTTACAATGTGAGCAATCGTCCCTATTTTATTCAAGTCGTTAAACTTTGGTTCTTCTATTTTAGCGTCTTTTTGAGCTACAACACCTATTGTTTTATCGCCTTTTTCTGCATCTTTTATCAATTTGATAGATTTATCTCGTCCTACGGTAATAGGTATTACTACTCCAGGAAAAAGCACATTGTTTTTTAAAGATAAAATAGGTAGATATTCAGGTAATTCTTCTTTATTCATTCTTTCTTCGTCCTCTTCTGAGATTAACGGAATAAATTCTGTATTAGAATCAATATTATCTGTTATCATTAATGTATCATCTGATAAAAAGTCACTCATATTACTTATATTTTACGTCAAATTGACAGTCTTAGGTAATAAATCTAAAAAAATACTTAGATTAGAAATTAAACAACCAACTTAAACTACTGATATTAAACTAATTAAATTCAAAATTTACAATTGAATTTGCTTCTATAAGTCAATGGTTGTGCCAAAACAAAAAAACATACGAAATTTGTCGGTATTCTAGCGTTTATTAATTTGAGGATAATAAATGATATGATTTATAGAAATGATAAACTCATCTCAAAAAAACTATAAAAATAACGAAGCTTTTTTTAGTCTCATTTATTTATTTTTAACTACATTTACGCCTCACACATCTAACTATCCCTACATGATAACGCCTAATTTTAAGTTTTTATTTTTATTCCTATTTTGTTATTGGACTTCGTTTGCTCAACCCAAGGTTGACTCTCTTAAAAGAGAACTCTATCAAAACCATAGCGACAGTTCTACTCTTAGCATTTATGGATTAATTGGAGATGATTTTTATTACAATGGAAAAAATGATAGTGCCATTTACTACTGGGAAATAGCTAAAGACTTTGCATTGAATAGTAAAAAAAAGGAATTGTCTGAAATACAAAAATTCGTAATTGATAAAAAACTGAGTGTTATTTATAATGATTTAGCTTATTTAAATGTAGAAAAAGGAAATTTTGACAAGGCAGTTAACTACTTTCACGAATGCTTATTGTTAAAACAAAACATTAATGACTTGTTAGGAGAGATTAATACTTACACAAATTTAGGTTATTTATACATAAAAAAAAGAGACTTAGATAGCGCTCGTTTTTTTAATCAAACAGCTTATCAATTGGCTAAAATAAATAAGTTAGACAAAACTGTTGCTACAAGTGCAGCTCAACTCGGTTTAATTTACACCAAAATAGGAGCATTGGAAGAAGGGTTAAATTATTTGAATGAAAGTCTCAATTATTTTAAGTCAACAAACGATACATTAGGCTTAGCAAAAACATATAACAATATTGCTAAATCTTATGAAAAATTAAATGACGACAATACTGCATTAGAATTTTATTTTAAGAGTCTAGCTTTAAAAATAAGCCTCAACGACAAAAAAAGTACAGCAACAGCTTATAACAACATTGGGGCTTGTTATTTAAAAATAAACGAATTAGAACTTGCTATAAAATACAACAACAAAGCATTGTCTATTTTTAAGGAAACAAATGACAATATAGGCTTAGCTACAACCCTAAACAACATTGGTTTTATTCATTATAAAATGAAGGAATATGATGAAGCTCTGGGGTATTACGAGCAATCATTGGCTATTAGAGAAAAAATATCGGATGTTGAAGGTATCGCATATTCGTTATTAAATATCTCTAAAATACATTCGATAGATGAAAATTACAACAAAGCTTTGACTTTGCTAAATAAAGCAAATGAGATAGCTTTAGAAATCAAAAATATTGGACTATTGTCGGACTGTGCTCTTCAACTTTCTCTAAACAACGAAAAATTAAAGAATTATGAAACTGCTTTAGCCTATTTTAAAAAGCATACTTTATATAGTAACAAACTAAACAGTAATTCAAATAGAAACAAAGCTACTTTGCTTAACGTTATGATAAAGGTAAAACAACAGAATTACATCGATTCGTTAAGTTTAGTTTTGAAAAATAAAAACAATAAGAACAGTTGGAAACAAGAACTTAAAAAATCATCTTTTATGATTGACAAGAGAATTGTTTACATTTTTCTTTTATTTTTAGGAGGAATAACGAGCTATTACTTCTTTTCAAAAAGGAAAAAATAACCTTTTTTAAGAATCCCTTGTTTATTTAACTATATTTGCATTTATAAAATCCCCCCAATTAATTTCAATAAACAAATCTATGACATTCGAATCATTAGGTCTATCTAGTCCTATATTAAAAGCAATAGAAGAAAAAGGGTATAAAAAACCTTCAATAATACAAGAAAAATCAATTCCATTAGTACTAAAAGGAAAAGACGTTTTAGCATCAGCTCAAACAGGAACAGGAAAAACAGCAGGATTTACATTACCTATTTTAGAACGCTTATCAAAAAATACAAGTAAAGGAAAAAGACCAATAAAAGCATTAATTTTAACTCCAACTAGAGAGTTAGCTGCTCAAATTTTGGAAAACGTTAAAGAATACAGTATCAATTTAAATATTGAATCTACCGTGATATTTGGAGGAGTTAACCAAAACCCTCAAAAAAGGAAGCTAAAATCAGGCGTTGATATTTTAGTTGCAACTCCTGGTCGTCTATTAGACTTAGAACAACAAAGAGCATTATCGCTATCCAATGTAGATATTTTGGTGTTAGACGAAGCAGACCGTATGTTAGATATGGGATTCTTGAGAGACATTCAAAAAGTAATGGCCTTATTACCTAAAAAACGTCAAAACCTACTGTTTTCAGCTACTTTTTCTAAAAGTATAAAAAAATTAGCCTCAGAATTTATGCATGAGCCTATTTTAGTAGAAGCTGCACCAGAAAATTCTACAGTTGATAAAATTACACAAAAAGTAATACGTGTTGATAAAATCAGAAAAACAGACTTACTTATCAAACTTATTTCTGAAGGTAAATGGAATCAAGTTTTAGTCTTTACAAGAACAAAACACGGAGCGAATCGCTTGTGTAAAAAGCTAGAACAAAAAAACATATCGGCAGCTGCTATACATGGAAACAAAACACAAGGAGCTAGAACAAAAGCTTTAAAAGGTTTTAAGGATAATAACATTAGAGTATTAGTAGCTACAGATATTGCTGCTAGAGGACTAGATATTCCTCTATTGCCTCATGTTGTCAATTACGAATTGCCTAATATACCTGAAGATTATGTACATAGAATAGGAAGAACAGGAAGAGCAGGAGCTAAAGGAGAAGCCCTTTCATTGGTTTGTGTAGATGAAAACGATTATTTGAAAGGCATCGAAAAATTAGTCGGAATAAAAATAGACAGTAGAGAAATAGACGGATTTGAAGTTGACCCTTCTATTCCTGCAGAAGACCCCAACCCTATGAGAAAAGGTAGAGGAGGAAGAAACGGTGGTAAATCTAAAAGTAACAATCGAAACGGTAAAAAACCTAACAATAAAAGAAGAAGGTATTAATCTCTTCTAAAAAAGACATAAAGCCTTTACATTTTTTTTGTAAAGGCTTTTTTTTTGATTCTTCTATCTCTATTTATTAGCGTTCGCTAGAATTTAAATATATTTAAAGTAACATTTATTACCAAAATAGCTAAAGTAATGACATACCTTTATAATCTAAAACCAAATGAATATTTAAAATCAGTTAAAAATAAATTGAATTGTTTTTTTTACTAGTAAATGAATAAAAGATAGTCATAGCCTAAGTTATGTATCTATTTTATGAAGAGAAAAAAGAAACAATTTATTTGGCTTATTTTGATGTTCTTTTGATATAAAAACACAATAAAAAAATATAAACATGGCAAAAGTCGTAGTATTAGGTTCTGGTTTTTCTGGACATACAGCAATTTCTTTCCTTAGAAAAGATTTAGGTAAAGAACATGAAGTGGTAATGATTACTCCAAATTCAAAATGGCAATATATTCCCTCCAACATTTGGATAGGTGTAGGGAAAATGTCTGCAAAAAAACAGTCTGTCCTCTAGCTCCAATTTATAAAAGAAAGAATATAACATTTATTCAAGCAAAAGTTGTTTCTTTTCATCCAGAGGGCGATTCTGAAATAAGAAAAGGATTTGTAACAATAGAATATGTAACGGGAAACAAAGCAGGTTCTCAAGAAAAAATTGATTACGATTATCTTATTAACGGAACAGGTCCTCGCTTAGATTTTGAAGCTACAGAAGGTTTAATGCCTGGCACCAATAAAACTGTTTCGGTTTGTTCGTTTGACCACGCAGAACACGCTTGGAAAGAATTGAAAGCCTTAATAGAGCGAATGAAGAAAGGCGAAAACGTAAAAATAGCCATCGGTACAGGTCACGCATTGGCGACATGTCAAGGTGCTGCTTTTGAATACATTTTAAATGTTGAACAAGAACTTAGAAAACATAAAGTAAGAGATAAAGCCGAAATAACTTGGCTGTCTAACGAAATTGAAATAGGAGATTTTGGAATGGACGGAATGATGTTTAAAGTTGGAGGTAAAGCAATGTCAGCTAAAGATTTAGGGGAAATGCTTTTTGAAGATAGAGGCATAAAATGGATCATTAGATCTGGTATTTACAAAGTAGAAGACGGTAAAGCTCATTATGAGAATTTAGATGGAGAAAAGAAAATGATCAATTTTGATTTTGCAATGCTTATTCCAAAATTCTCTGGTCACGGATTTAAATCATACGATAAACAAGGAAACGAGAATACCGAAAAATTGTTTAAAGCATTTATGATTGTAGATGCCGATTATACAGCTAAACCTTATGAAGAATGGAAGGCTCAAGATTGGCCAGAAACTTACCAAAACCCTTCATACCCCAATATATTTGCAGCAGGAATAGCTTTTCATCCTCCACACTCAATCTCAAAACCTCAAACAAGTGTTAATGGCACAAAGATTTTTCCAGCTCCTCCAAGAACAGGAATGCCTTCTGCTATTATAGGTAAAATTGTATCTGATAATATTGTTCACATGATTGAAACAGGTAAAAGCGACATTATAGAAAGAGGGGCAATGAGTAATATGGGGGCTGCTTGTGTAGCCTCTTCGGGCTATGGAAACATTACAGGTTCAGCAGTTACAATGATGATAGAACCAATAGTTCCTGACTTTGATAAATATCCAAAATACGGAAGAAAATTAAATCCTGCTTCAATGGGATTATCGGGACATTGGATAAAAAAAATATTACATCATATGTTTATTTATAAAGCGAAAATGAAACCAGGATGGTCATTAATACCAGAATAAAAAGCGAAGCAATCGTATTACACCAAATTAACTCATTTAAAAAAAATATTATGGCAAAAAAATATCAGGATTTCAGAGATACATGATGGTATGTCCATTACCTAACATTATTACTTTCATAGTACTCAATATACAAATTCTCTTTTTAGTGAAAAGAGGGCATGGAGGAACACGAGGGAAATAAGTTTTACAAAAAAGTCTAATCTACTATTGATTAGGCTTTTTTTATTTATCGAAGTCGCTATTACTCTACAATTGTAATATTTCCTTTAATACTTTTTCTAGGTGATTTGAGTACATAAACATAGTTTCCCATGGGTAATGATTGATTGTCTTTACCTACTCCTTGCCAGACGTTTTCGTCAAAACCACCTAAAACAGCATCGTAAACCAATTGCCCACTTTTTGCATCGTAAATTTTAAGGTTTACTTCTGTTTTATCTCTAAAAATAGATAATGGTATATTCCAATACCTAGATTGGCGTGGATAAATCACAAAATCGGATTCTAATTCGGGGATAAAAATTTCTTGAGCTAAGCTTTTACATCCTTGGGAATCAATTGCAATTAGGTTATACGTTTTTGATGCTAGTCCTGAAAAAAATGTTTTGGTTGTTTGGTTTTTTCCGTCATCTATTGAATAAGCATAAGTGTCTTCTAACGCTATAAACTTAAAACTTCCGTTATGTTCTCCTTTTACAGTAGGAATTATCTCTTCAATATCGAAAGCAACCCAAAAATCATTTTCACAATCATTGCTTACTATTTGCTTTTGATTGTCTAAACTTGGCGCAACTTCTGTTTCGTCGATTAAACGGCCTTTATTTGAGGAAGCAATACTATCTTTTAATAGAATTAAATTGCTATCCGTTTTGGCTTTCAATTTATCAGTTAACGCCAAAGAATCTTCATTTTTTATTGGAATAATTCGCGTATCAATTAGCTTATCTTCGTTTGTGTTTTCTTTTTTTAATTCGCTTTTATTACCACTGTTATTGTTGTTTGTGAAAAATACATTTTTAACCACTATTTCTTTTTTAGCACACTTCTTTATCGACTCTTCAATTGCTGTTTTTCCATTATGTTTTAGAGGCCTAGACTGTTCTTTATTATTATAAAAATAAATTGACGAAAAGAAAACCACGAAAGCAATTACTCCAAGTAGAATTTTAAACGAAAAAACTTTTAACCTATGGTTTTTATGAATGGTTTCTAGTTGTTTTTTAAGAGCACGGAACTCCCCTTCCTTAATTAGATCGTTAGCTAACTTATGTTGTTCAAAGTAATTTCTAAAATTATTATCTTCTTTTAGTCTCTGTTCCACTAAAGAGCAGTCTTCATCATTCAAACATCCATTTAAATATGCATCTATTAAATCATATGTATTTTCAAAATTACTCACGGTATAAAATATCTTTCAAGTTTTTTTTGTCTTTTACTATTTTTACTAATCGCTGTTTACATTTATAATTTTTGGTTTTAGCTGCATTTTCACTGCTATAATTCATACGAATAGCAATGTCTTCCATTGTCATTTTATAAAAAATACTGTAGGTTAATAATTCTTTACAAACTTCCCCCAGCTGATTTAATAATTTTTCTATTTCCTTGGAGCGAAAAACTGAATTTTGACCATAACTTTCGGAAACAGAAATATTTTTAGGTAATTCCAAACTTTCTTTATTTCGTTTCTTAACTCGGTTAATCCATTTATTGCGAGCTATTGAAAATATAAAGCCTTCTATACTATTTTCTTCTCTAAATTTTCCATCTATTACATATTGATAAAAAGCAAGAACACTGTCTTGAAATATATCTTGAGCTTCGTCTTCATCGCCATTGTTTTGCTTAATCCAATTCGTAATTTTAGGTTGTACATTTTTATATAAAAAACGTAGTGCTTGATTTGAATATCCTTGTTTTATTAAATCAAGTAACTCATTATCTGTATATTTTTTCTTGAATCCAAACACTTCTTCTCTTCATACAAGAGATTGACTTCTTTTTGAAGTCAATCTCTTATTTTTTTAGTTACCAAATTACCGTTACCGATGTTGTTACTCCTGT
>CAMZKF010000254.1 GCA_947311095.1 uncultured Flavobacteriales bacterium | reverse complement strand
TAAAAAGTTAATGCCATTTCCTTTTGCTTCTTGTTTTATTGATTTTAAATCGATTTGAACGTCGCAAACAGAGTCTAATAACGTTGGGTTATCTTTGAGAATACGAATGAAATCTTCTGAAATTTTTAATGGAGATACGAAAGCTACATTAATAGCATTGTTTGGAACTAATTGATATTGAAGAGAACTTTTATTTCTATTTACAAATAAATATCCACCAAGAATCAATATTGCTAGTATTGTTAAAGCAATGATAGGTATTATTTTCTTGATTGATTTCATAATAGTTAAGTCTGACCAATTGGTAAAGATAGTGATTTAAAAATAAATTTCGTCTAATGAACAATTGTGATAATTTTCGCAGTCGTTATCTATTACAGCTCTTAAGTTTAGCATGGCGGCAAGTGCAACTTGAGAATAGTTTTGTGAAGCATTTTTAAAGCCTCCCCATTCCGATTGCCACATTTTGGTAATTAATTCTTGGTTGTTAGGCTTTTGCTCAAAAGATTGAATTAAACCCTCTACATTTCCAGCTCCAGCGTGGTAAATATGAAGTACAAAAAGTTTAAACCAAACTTCATTTTCAGAAAAAGCAATGTTATTTTCTGTTAATATTCTTTTGGCTTGGGGAATACATGTTTTTTTGATTAAACTAGCTGCTCCCATTGCCGATTTTTCAAAATCTTTTCGTTCGTCGATTGTTTTATTTACTATTAATCCGTGGTTTCTAGCTACCGATTTCATGAGTTGGAAAGGTCCATAAGCTCCCACATTTGAAAATTCTATTTTACCAGGGCTTTCGATTAATAATATCGCTTGGGCATACCAAGGGTCGGTATTGTATTTCTTAAAAAGAGGTATTGCTTTACTAATGCTAGGTATAACTTTTTTAAATTGATAGAAATTACTTTTACCCGAGGTTACGTATATTTTTTCGGTTGGAGATAAATTATAAACTTTGCGAATGCTGTCTTTATACAAGGTTTTTTCGGGCTCGGTTTGTGCTTTCCATTTTATAAAAGAATCTTTTCCTAATATCGTTCTTGTAGCGGCTATATTAATAAGGCAAGAGTCGGGAGAAAGTAACATTACTTCTTTCCAAAAGTTGGGTTGTGCGAGTAAATCCCAACGCTCTTCAATTAGATTGTCGGTATTTACAAATACATAATTATTTGAATCTTTACCCAAATAATCAATAATGTAATTTTCTTGAGAAAAATAAAAAGAAGGAAATGTCAAAAGTAGTATTAGGTAAAATTTCATAGTTTTAATTAATAATGAGTTTTTATATTATTCCCTTTACTGTGTATTTAACAAAACAAGTCGAGATACCAAAGAATAAAGCAAAAAACAAGCTATAAATATAACGTGTATTTATAGCTTATGATACTTGTTTTTAGTTTTTTAGCTAACAATTAATAGTTAAAAAGACTAATTTTATACAATGCTTACGATTCTGTTTATTGGAATAATAGTACCTTGTTTTAGTACAATGTTTTTGTCTCCAACAGCCCAGACTGTTGTTCTTACTTCTTTTAAACCTTTATCGTCTTCAAATACAATTTTTATTTTTGTACGGTGTAAATTCCCCAAAATCATAGCTCTTCTTAATGAGTGTTTTAAGACTTTTAATTGGTCTGTTGTTTTATTGATGTCTGTTTTTGGGAATCTTAAATTAGAGATGGCTTCTTTCTCAATTAGGGTAGGTGATATTGTAGTGTTTTCCATATAGTGTGTTTTAGTTTTTGATTAAATTACGTAATTTTTTTTTATTTAGTTACAATTTTAATGTAATTTATTGTCTCTTTTGTTATTTTACTTCTTTCGTCTTGCCTGTATCCTACTATCCAGCAAATTTTATTGTCATTTTCCAAAATCCAACAGTTTTCTTTTTCAAACTGATTTAGTTTTGTGTCTATAAAGTAGTCGCTTACTTTCTTCATTCCTTTCATTCCTAGGGGGATAAATTTATCTCCTTTTTTCCATTTTCTTAATTTTAAAGGAAAATTCACCTTATTTGCATCAAAATATGCTGTATTCGATTGAAAATCAACCTTACCTTTAGCTTTGCTTATGTTAAGGAAAATAGGGGTGGAAACAATGCATTCTGTAGTAATTAAATATTCTTCTATATTCTCATCTTCTTTTTTAGGGTAGATAAGAATTTGCTTGTTTTCTATGGTCATTCTAAATTTAGAGTTGGCTACATATTTACCTTTTTGTTTTATTTCTAAAAGGTTGTTTACGTTTGTTTTATTAAAACCATATTCATTTACAATATTGTAAATTAAAAAGCTAGAAGTGTTTTCGTTTATATTTATTTTAATAGCATTGTTCTCTGTTTCAATTATTTTAGCTTTATCTTCTTCTAATTTTTGTTGTAAATAGCCGTTTGTTTCAGCTATGTTTTCGATGGTTTTTACAATTCCTTTTTTAGCATTTGGGTGCACATTGTCTAGGTTGGGAATTATTTTATGGCGTAAATAATTCCGACTATATTTTAAACTGTTATTACTACTGTCGTTTCGGTAAGCGATGTTGTTGTTAACTAAGTAATTATTAATCGATTTTTTAGATACAACGAGTAAAGGTCTTAGAATGCCATTTTTGTTTTCAGGAATACTAGCTAAACCTCTAATTCCAGAACCTCTAATTTGATTAATGAAAAAAGTTTCGATTTTATCGTCTTCATGATGGGCGGTAACTATAAAATCAAAATTGTTCTCTTTTTTTAATTGTTTAAACCAGTCGTACCTCAATGCTCTAGCTTCTTCTTGTATGGATCGTTTGTTAATGTTAGCTATTTTTTTTGTGTTGAAACTAATGTTGAAACATTTTACACCTAGCGATTGACATAAATTTAGAATAAAA
Source organism: uncultured Flavobacteriales bacterium (assembly GCA_947311095.1). Lineage (GTDB taxonomy): Bacteria > Bacteroidota > Bacteroidia > Flavobacteriales_D > Parvicellaceae > S010-51. The sequence goes on along the minus strand of CAMZKF010000254.1, from coordinate 3,706 downwards.
GCCTCGTCTTCATCTGACTCTTCATTTCTCAATTTAAAATTGCAGTGCGCAGTAGCGAAATTTAACCCAAGATGATTAAAAATGTGTGTTAAACACGTAGAATCGCTTCCTCCACTTACAGCCAATAAATATTTTTTATTTTTGTAATTTTTAACTAATTTAGAGAGTTGTTCGCTAACCTGTTTTTCTACTTCATTCATTATTTATTGCTTTTAATAAGGCTTCAATTTTAATTAATGTTTCTTTATATTCCTCTTCAGGATTGCTTTTGTCTGTTATGGCACCTCCTACCATAGCTGAAATATAGTTGTTAGCTTCGTTGTACAAAAAAGTACGAATTATAACATTAAAATCAAAATCATTGTCAGGAGAAACATAGCCAATTGAGCCAGAATATAAGCCTCGTTTGGTTTGCTCTTCTCTTTCTATTATTTTCATAGTACTTATTTTTGGAGCTCCTGTCATAGAACCCATTGGATAAGTAGCTTTTAGTAGGTCAGAAAAAGAAATGTTTTTGTCAATTTCACAAGTTATTTTAGAAATCATTTGATGTACCGTTTCAAAACTGTAAATTTCACATAATTCTTCAACTTTCACACTGTCATATTTGGCTATTTTAGACAGGTCATTTCTTACCAAATCGACAATCATAATATTTTCACTTCGCTCTTTTTTATTGCTTTTTAAGGCTTGTTTTAATTCTAAATCTTCCTTTTCATTCCGACCTCTTTTTGAAGTGCCTTTTATAGGTTCAGAGATTAATTTATTACCTGTCTTTTTTAAAAATCGTTCGGGACTTGCACTTATAACGTATTTGTCTCCAAATTTTCCAAAGCTAGAAAACGGAGCATTGGTCAAAGGCATTAAATTATGGTAAACATCAAAAGGATCGATAGCTTTATTTGTTTCATAAAATTCATAACAAAAGTTAGCCTCGTAAATATTCCCTTGTTTGATTTCTTTTTTTATGGAATGAATGTGCGATAAATATTCATCTTTGTTCAATCGTGGTTTTAAATTTAGATTCAACGTTTGGTGTTGAGGAGTTGTAAATTCTTTAGCTTCTTTAATGTAAGAAGGGTTTCCGTATATTAAAGAAAACTCACCATTTTTATACCTTAAAAGAGTATTTGGAATAAAAAAATAGAGTAGGGGAAAATCTAAGTTATCTTTGTTGTTCGACTCAAGTTTTTCAATGCTATTTTTCAAATCATAAGTTAAAAAACCAAATTTCCATTTATTTTTGATATTTATAAAATTATCTAAAGCATCGAAACTAGATAAATCGTGATTTAAGATTTCAAGTTCTTCTTTTTTTCCAATAGCAAAATAACCTTCATTTGCTAAATTGTCATTTAAAAATAAAAAAACAGCCTCATTTTGAAAAAATAAAGTGTTTTTCTCGTTTATATTGGAATTATATTTGATATTTGTTTTCAGAATTAAAAATTTAAAATACAAATATAATAAATTATGAAGTCTAATTTTTTAACATTAACTTTTTTTGTAGCAATAATCGCAACATCTGTTTTCTTATTTTCAGCAAAATCGAATACAGCAAAATCGAGATTAGGATACATAAACACCGCAGCTCTTTGGCAGGTGATGCCTGAAAAAGCCGTAGCAGATACCGCTTTAGTCAAAATGAAAAGAGAGTTTATTGGCTATATACAGCAAAAACAAAAAAACTTCGAGAACGGTGTTGCAATATATAAAAGAGACAGTTCAAGTATGAGCGATTTAATAAAAAAAGAAAAAATTGATGAATTATTAAAAGAGCAAGAAGAAATAAAAGCATTTCCCGAACGTGCAGACGCTGAATTAAACAAAAAGAAAGAAGAGTTGTACGCTCCAATTCGTCAAAAAATGCAAAAAGCAATTGATGAAGTAGCTAAAGAAAACAATTTTGATTACATCACAGACGTTAGCTTTGGAAATATTATTTATGCCAAAAATACAGAAGATAATATTCTTCAATTGGTGAAAAGTAAATTGGGATTAAAATAATAAAAGCTGTTTGATTAGAGTATAAAAAGAGGTGTTGTTTTAATGCCTCTTTTTTTGTGTTCATAAAATTATAAACATATATTTGTTACTTTAGATAAAAAAAATTAACTTGCTAAATTATAGCTAATTTAATTATGAAAATAATACTAACCAATATATTTTTACTCTTGTTTTTTAGTTTTATAGCACAAAACAATGCTCTAGTACTAAAAGATAATCCCTACATTGTTTTGAACGGAGGGACAGCAGCAACCCCTGTATATTTAGTAGTTAATCAACCGAATGCTAATGGGATTGTAACACAAGGTTCATCAGGAGCAAATATAATTTCAGAAAATGAATACAATTATGTTAAATGGATGGTTGGGACAACAGCTTCAGGAACATTTAACGTTCCTTTTACCACAGGGGTAGGAGGAACAGAACAGCAAATACCATTAGCAATGCAAGTTACAGGAGCAGGAGCAGGAAGTGGAGATTTGTTATTTTCTACCTACGAAACCAATGACAATAACTTGCCTTGGGCATCGGGAGTTACTCATTTTCAATCTTCAACAGGAATAGTAGATAACAAAGATTGGGTAGTGGATAGATTTTGGATTTTAGATGCCGAAAATTATACAAGTAAACCAGCTGTTAAAATTAATTTTGGATTTAATGATGACAATACAGAAGTAGGAGCACCAAACTTATTGAGTGTTACAAATTTGGGCGCTCAGAGATTTAATTCAACCCTTGATTTGTGGGAAGGAACAGCCAATGGTGTTAATGGTATTTGGGGTGCATCTTCGGGGACAGCAGGAAACAGAAGCGTAATAAATGTGAATACAACAGGAGCTAATTTTTATAGAGTTTGGACATTGTCCGATTATTCACATCCTTTGCCAATTGAATTGACCTATTTTGAAGGAGAATGTCAAAATTCAATAGTAAACCTTTCGTGGGAAACATCAAATAACGAGCTGAATACATTTTTAGTTCAAAAGAGTTTGAATGGTTCAATATTTAATACCATAGGAACAACCACAAGCACAGCAGGAAACAATAAGTTTCAATTCATTGATAATAATCCTTATTTAGAGCGAACCTATTACCGATTAGTAGGAAATGAAAATACAGACAATGAAATTTATTCAGATATGATAGTGGTAAATTCATGTGATAAAAATACTTCAATTTCTATATTCTCTCCAATTAATAGTAGTGAAATACACCTAGAAATTACAACTCAAGTAGCCAACACAAAAAACACATTTATGCTAGTTGATTTAAGCGGTAAAATTATTTTTCAAGAAAATATAAGAACAACAAATAAAGGAATAAATAAATTTCTGATTAATCAACCCAATATAGCTAAAGGTATTTACAATGCTATATTAATAACCGATAAGGGAAATAAAACAGTAGCGAAAATTGTTTTGTAGAGGAAACATAGAGTAGGTTTAGATGATCGTTATTTGATTAGTTTCACTACTTATTTTTCATTTTAAGAAAGTTATGGAAATGGTTATTTATGTTATTGGAAATACTTTAAAAAACAATTAAGTGTTATAGAATCAAGATTAATTATAAAATTCAAGTAATAAAAACTTTTGCAACTTTCAATAAACTCATATTAACCTAAAAAGCTTTATCAGATGATAAAGCTTTTTTGCAATTCACTTCAAATTAACATTGAAATGCTTCTAATAAATAGTTT
>CAMZKF010000253.1 GCA_947311095.1 uncultured Flavobacteriales bacterium | reverse complement strand
ACCTGTAAGAAATCCTATTGCAAATTATCCGATAGAAATTAATTTTAAGAATAATAAAATTCAATTGCTAGACGGAGATAAAATTTATCTTTTTTCTGACGGATACAAAGATCAATTTGGAGGAGAAAAAACTAAAAAGTTTGGTAGAAATAGATTTATAGCTTTGATAAAAGAAATAAGCCATCTTCCAATGAAAGTGCAAAATGAAAGGTTGGAAAATACCCTAAATAATTGGAGGGGAGAAATAGGACAAATAGATGATGTTACTGTTTTTGGAATGGAATATAAGTATTAATTTTTAATGTTGATAGCTAGAAGTATCAATAAATTGAGGGAGGTAAGTCTTTTTAATGAATACTAAAAAGTCCTTTTTCTTTCATTGCCGCTTCTATTTCTTCGGTTGTTTTTGGAATGCAATCGGAGAGTATATTCGGTTGTCCGTTTGTAATTAAAACATCATCTTCTATTCTTACGCCAATATTCCACCATTTTTTGTCGCATGGAGAACCTTCTGGAATATAAATGCCTGGTTCAACAGTAATAATTGAATTGGCTTTTAAAGGAAGGTAAGTTCCTACGTCGTGTACATCTAACCCCAAATAATGAGAAGTTCCGTGCATAAAATACCGTCTAACACCAATAGGAGACTTTATAATTCCTAGTTTTTGCAATTCTTGAGAAATAACAGAGGTTGCTGCAACGTTAGGATCCCAAAAAGAATTACCTGCTTTACACTCTTTTATTCCTGCTAATTGAGCTTTAAGAACAATGTCGTAAATAATTTTTTCTTCTTTCGAAAAATGCCCATCAACGGGAATTGTTCTGGTAACATCTGCCGTATAACCATGGTACTCTGCTCCCACATCACTAACCAAGAGGTTATTGCCTAGCATTGTCTTTCTGTTGGTACTGTAATGTAAAATACATGAATTTTCTCCACTGCCCAATATCGAAGGAAAACCAGGGTATTCAGCTCCATTAGCTTTAAAAACGTATTCAATAATAGCTTCTGATTGGTATTCTGCCATGTTTGGTCTTAGCGCTCTCATAAGCTCAATTTGAGCTTCACAAGTAATACTTATTGCTTTGTTCATTAAGTAAAGTTCTTCGGGGCTTTTAATTTCCCTAAGTTTACTCATCCATTCCAAGAGTTTGTTTTCGTCATTTTTATTGGCGTTAATTGTTGCTATTTTGGAGTCAAATTGCAAGTATAAATTGTGTAAATCCGATTTGTCAAAAACATTATCTTTTACATCATTTTGTTTAGGAAAGTGATAGACTTTATCAAAATTATCAAAGTTAAATACTGTAGTGTTAAATTCTTTGTTGCTATATGCCGTTTCTATTTCAAGTATTATTTCTGCACCAAGTTCACCCAAACGTTTTCCTGTCCACACTTCTTTTGATTTGTCTTTAGGTTGAACAAATAGTATTTCTTTTGTTTGTTCTCCATTTATTTCAACATTGTTTTTAAATATTATCAATATTGAATTTGGCTCTCTCAATCCAGTTAAATAATAAAAATTAGGGTCTTGATGGTATTGAAAGTTAACGTCGTTAGAACGGTTTTTAATTGAGTTGGAAAAAAAACGGCTACCGAATTTTCCGCCATTAAATTTCTTAACTTACTTCTGTTTTTTTTATGAAAAGAACTAGGAAGCAAGTCTTGGTCGTAAACCCCATATTGATTAAGCTTTAATTTTATTTTTTGAGAGTTTTCTTGAGCTAAAAATAATTGAACGATAAAAAGCGAGGCAAATAATAATAAAAAATGCATAACGAATAATGACTATAAAATAAAAAAGTTTCGGTAACAAAAAAACCTTGTTACGATTAAGTAACAAGGTAGTGTTTAATGCAAATACATTAAAAAGGAATTATTTAGTAACTCCTTGAGCTTTAGCTTCTGCCAAAACTGCAGAAATTCCTTTTTTATTGATGTTTCTTAGTGTAGAAGTAGAAATTTTTAATTTAATCCATTTATCTTCCTCTGGAATGTAAAAACGCTTTGTAATTAAATTTGGGTAAAATTTTCTCTTAGTTCTTCTTAAAGAGTGAGAAACATTATTTCCACTCATTACTTTTTTTCCTGATATTTCACAAACTCTTGACATCTGGTATCTATTTTATATTTAAATTCTGTTTTCTAATTCGGTCTGCAAATAACTAGATAATATTTTGTTTTTCCTAATGAATTTCATTTTAATTCTCAAAACGCACCCCAAACAATTAATAATTAAGATTTTTTACTCGTTAATCCCCTTCTTAATTTCATTTCAAAAAATTAGAGTATTCCATTATTACAAAAAAATACACCAATCATTTACAACAAAAATAAAATATTTCCGTTTTTTAGCACACATCTTACACAAAGATGCTTAAATTTGTTTTTAAATGAAAGTGATATTATTAATACTAACTGTTTTCTTGTTTTTGGTAGCAAAAGCACAATTAAACACCCCAAAATACAGTAATGAATTTCTTAATATAGGAGTTGGAGCTCGTGCATTAGGAATGGGAAATTCTGTTTTAGCTTCTTCCAACGACGTTACAGCTGGATATTGGAACCCTACGGGATTACTCTCTACAAATACCGATTTGCAAATTGGATTAATGCATTCCGAATATTTCGCAGGAATTGCAAAGTATGACTATGGAGCTATTGCCAAAACAATCGATAGTACGAGTGCTTTTGGCTTATCTTTCATTCGTTTTGGTGTTGACAATATCCCTAATACGACAGAGTTAATCGATGCACAAGGAAACCTAAATTACGATAGAATTACCTATTTTTCAGCTGCCGATATGGCTTTTTTATTTTCTTACGCTAAAAAGGTTAAACCCAATTTGTCGGTTGGAGGTAACGTTAAAATAATTCACAGAAAAGTAGGCGATTTTGCCAAGTCTTGGGGGTTTGGAATCGATGGGGCGGTAACCTACAATAAAAATAATCTAAATCTAGCTATTGTAGCCAGAGACGTAACTTCAACTTTTAATGCTTGGAATTACACTTTAAATGATAAAATGATAGAAGTTTTTACCCAAACAGGTAACGAAATTCCCGAAAATGGACTAGAACTTACACTGCCTCGTATTATGTTAGGAATGTCAAAAAAATGGAATATCAATTCTAATTTCACGTTTCTATCTGAGTTAGACGCCGATGTCACCACCGATGGAAAAAGAAATGTTTTAATTGTCGGAAACCCATTTTCTATCGACCCTCATTTAGGAGTAGAGTTAGGATTTAAAAAAATAATTTATGTAAGAGCAGGGATAGGAAATACTCAAAAAATAACCGATTTAAACAATAAAATAACATACTCTGTTCAACCTAACATTGGTTTGGGGCTTTATTTTAAAGGCATAGCTATCGATTATGCGCTAACCGACATAGGAGACGCTTCCGTCGCTTTATATAGTAATGTATTCTCGTTGCGTTTCAATTTAAATCCAGCAAAAAACAATTAAGATGAATCATTTTATTATTGACGGAATATTAGTAGTCGGACTTTCTTTGACACTACAACGTTTTTTAGCATTAGAAGCTAACACCTTTACAATGCTTAATATTATACTAGGTATTATCGGAGTTTACATCGTTCAGCAAATTAAAGAAAGAGAAAAATAAACAAGTTTTAGATTAAAGACGATTTGTTTTTCGGTTTCGATAGCTTTTCCAGAAATTAACAACTGTTTTTTGGGCGTTTAAACAAGCTGTTCGTTTGTAGTTTTTGTATTTTTTATAGTACACTAAGCCCAAAAGGAGCTCATAAAATCGCTCTTTT
>CAMZKF010000252.1 GCA_947311095.1 uncultured Flavobacteriales bacterium | reverse complement strand
TTTTCCCTCTTAAAAGCTTTATTTCCACATGTTGGGATGTACATTGTTTTTCCAACACTCCATTGCTGGGCTAAGCAATTATATTGGCCTAATACACACACAAATTATTCTGGTGCTGAATTTTAATTAGGTAAATATATTTTATGTTTTTAGGTCAAGCTAATCGCTAGTCCATAAAAAAAAGCCTCAAGTAAATTTACTTGAGGCTTTTTTTTTTAGCTCAAACCGAATACTATTTGGTTTGAGTATAAATAATTTTATATTTTAATGCAATTCAGCATAACTTTTTAGTAAAATATTGTATTCTTTTAAATCAGAAGCGTTCATTCTGTTTGAAGGATCTTTCATTATTGAAAGTAAATAGAGTAAGCTTTCTTTTTGAGCCTCTTCATTTTCTTCTATGTTTTCTTCTGTACCGAGGTTACTATCATCAAAACCTTCGATAGGTTCGTCCGATAGCATAGGTATGTTAAATGCATTGTATGCTTTTACGTGTTCAAAAATCAGACGAGTAGCTTTTACCATTCTCGGAGCTTCTTCTTTAAGAGCTATTTCTCTGACTTTTTGTAATTCATCTATAATTAAATTTTTTTTTATTTTTATACCAAAAGATTCTACTTCTTTATGTAATTTTTCTAATATTTGTACAGCTTCCTTATTTTCCACAGCTTTATTTTTTATTGATGTTATATTTTTATTGACTTATTTAATCTTCAGTTTGAAACCAATGAATTAATCTTCCTATCCAACTTTTAGGTTTTCCTTTTGAGTTTCTTTTTTCTCGATTATAATATCAGTTTCCTTCTTTTTTTTATTTTTCTTTTTGGGCTTAATATTTTTTACTTGAGTAGCGTAATGTTCTTTTTTTAATTTTTTTTCGTACTCTTTTCGTTGTTTTTCTTTTCGAATTTCTTCCTTTCTTATTTTTTCTTCTTTTCTTTTCTTTTCAGCCAAAATTTCATCTACTGATTTTGTTTTCACAGTAGGTTTGTTTGGTCGTTTATAAGTACTTTTCTTTTTTACAGGAATTGGTTTTTCAATAGATTCTTTTAGTTCTTTTTCTAACTGAGCGACATCACTAGGGGTAATAGAAGATTTATTTTCTATATTATCTTCGTCTTCTACTGCTTTTTCTGCCTTTTTAAGGTTTGGAAGTTCAATTTTTCTTAAAACTTTTATCTCTTTTAACTTTGGTTTTGGAGCTTTTATAAGTTCTACATTTTCCATGTCAAGTGGAACTTCAAGTTTGATAGAAGTGTCAACTTCTATTTCACTTGCTACGGATTCAGTAGGAGCTACAACTGTTTCTATTAAAGGCTTTTTTTCTGTTTCAATCGTATTTTCCTTTTCTTCTATAATTGGTTCAGAAGTAGGCTTTTGCTCATTTTTTTCTTCTTTAGGTAGAGGTTTAGGTGTTTCAGCTTTTTTAAATTTAGCTTCAATTGTTTCTATAAAATCATCCTCAATTTTGGTATTGGGGTGATTCTCTAATTCTACTTCAAATTTATCTTCGATAAATGAAACAATTTTAGTTGTAGATATGTCGAGTTTTCTAGAAAGTTGTCCTAATCTCATACGTTTAATTTTTAATAATAATGCGAATATACTATTTTGCGCTGTATTATTCTATGTTTTTTTGTTTAAAGCTTAATCTATTTGTTTTGAGTCTAAAAAATAGTTGTAGTCAAAAACAGATATACTCAAACCAAATTGGTTTTTGGTTTGAGTATAATTCGATTAAATTTTATTTAGAATAAAAACTTATAATATTATCAGCTAATTCTGTACCTATTCTATCTTGAGCTTCAACTGTAGCTGCTCCAATATGAGGTGTAAGCGTAATTTTATTATTCTTTAACAAGTCTTCTCTAGGAGAAGGTTCTCCAACAAATACGTCAAGAGCTACGGAATTTACTGTTCCATTTTCTAAAGCTGCCAACAAGGCATCTTCATCAATAACACCACCTCTAGCAGCATTAACTAAACGAACTCCTTTTTTCATTTTGTTAAATTCAGCTGTTGAAATAAGAGCTTTTCCGTCTTCAGGCATAGGGACGTGTAAAGTAATAAAATCTGACGCACTAAGCAGTTCGTCCATTGATTGTGTTTTTATTTCTACCGTTACTGATTGGTCTGCAACCTCAACTGTAATGGACGCTTTTTCCATGTATGGATCAAAGGCAACAACCTTCATTCCTAGTCCCAGTGCGTATTTAGCTGTATATTGTCCAATTCTACCAAAACCAATAATTCCTAAAGTTTTACCTCTAAGTTCTATTCCTTTTCCGTATTGTTTTTTCAATGCTTTAAAATTGTCTTTACCTTTGTGAGGCATTTGCCTGTCTGAATCATAAATTGAACGTGCTAACGAAAATAGTTGAGAGGTAACTAATTCTGCAACAGCCAAAGAAGAAGCTGCAGGAGTATTGAAAACTACAATTCCTTTTTTTCTTGCGTATTCGACATCTATGTTATCCATTCCAACACCGCCACGACCAATCATTTTTATTGAAGGGCAATTATCTATAATGTCTTTTCTTATTTTGGTTGCACTTCTTACTAAAATAACTTCATATTTTAGTTCGTTTATTACATCTATTAAATCTGTTTGAGGTACATTTTCAGTAACAACTGTAAAACCATTTTGTTCTAATTTTATTTGTCCCGATTTTGCAATTCCGTCATTTGCTAATACTTTCATAATATCTATTTAAATTGTTTGATAACGAGCAAGTTTAAAAAAATACTAGCACGTCAATTCTTTATTTGGCGATTAAAATTTTTAAGCTATAAATTATAAAGCTTTCATTACGTCAACAAGGACTTGTACACTTTCTATTGGCATGGCATTATATATAGAAGCTCTATATCCTCCAACTGAGCGATGTCCTTTTATTCCGCTAATATTAGCTTCGTTCCACAATTTGTCAAATCTTTCTTTTTTAGCTTCATCTTTTAACACAAATGTTACATTCATATAGCTTCTATCTTCAGTTGCGGCAGTACCTTCAAAAAGAGGGTTGTTGTCTATTTCTTGATACAGTAATTCAGCTTTTGCGATGTTTCGTTTTTCAATTTCTTTTAAACCTCCAATTTCTTTTATCCATCTCAACGTTAGCATTGATGCGTAAATAGAGAAGACGGGAGGCGTATTAAACATAGAGTCTTTGTCTGCGTGAGTTTTAAAGTCTAACATTGTTGGAATTTTCACGCTAGATTGACCAAGAATACTGTCTTTAACAATATACAGTGTTGCTCCTGCTGGACCTAAGTTTTTTTGTGCACCTGCATAAACTAAATCAAATTTAGAAATATCAATTTCTTTTGAAAAAATATCCGAACTCATATCGCACACCAAAGGAACTGATGTTTCAGGTATAGTTTTAAATTGCGTTCCAAAAATGGTATTGTTTGAGGTGTAATGTAAATAATCAATATCTTCCGGTATTGAATAGTTTTTTGGAATGTAGTTGTTATTCTTATCTTCAGAAGAGGCTACTATAATTGATTCTCCAACAAAGTTAGCTTCTTTACTTGCTTTTTTAGCCCAAGCTCCAGTAGTAAGGTATCCTGCTTTTTTATTTTCCCCCATTAAATTATAAGCCGTCATCAAAAATCCTAAACTAGCTCCTCCTTGTAAAAATAAAACGGTATAACCTGCTGGAACATTTAAAATTTCTTTTACTAGCGAACGAGCTTCTTCCATTATTGCTACAAATTCTGGACTTCGATGCGACATTTCGATTAAAGATAATCCTGAGTTGTTATAATTTAAAATAGCTTTCGACGCTTCTTCAAATACTGTTGGCGATAAAATGCAAGGACCTGCACTAAAGTTATGTACTTTTTTCATGGTTAAATACCGTTTAGATTAATAAGGTAACAAAATTGCAAAAAATCTTTATATTTCCAATGAAATACTTGTTAAAATAAAGCTTTAGTTTTTAACTAATATTTACTGAAAAAAAGAAAGATTTATATAAAAACTTTGAAAGAGAATAGATATTGAATATTTATTAGGGCGTTTAAACAAGCTGTCCGTTTGTAGTTTTTGTTTTTCACAAAAGTACACTAAGCCAAAAAGGAGCTCATAAAATTGCTCTTTTTAGCCAAGTTTTACTAATTTGTTAAAAAACAAAAAACTACCACTTCCATCTTTAACGCAAATAATATGAGGATACATATCAAAATTTTGCATTTTATTAGTTATAATAAAAGGTATTAGTCAAAATAGTTTCTGATTTAAGTATAAGCTTCAATTAAAATATTCAAAATAGCTTGAGCTGCTTTACTTATTTTCGTTCCAGGTCCAAATACGGCTGCTACTCCTTTGTCAAATAAAAATTGATAGTCTTGTTGAGGGATAACCCCTCCAGCAATAATCATAATATCTTCTCTACCTAGTTTTTTTAGTTCTTCCATAACTTGTGGAACAAGTGTTTTGTGTCCTGCAGCTAAAGATGAAACCCCAAGAATATGAACGTCATTTTCTACGGCTTGTTTAGCAGCTTCTTCAGGGGTTTGAAATAGAG
>CAMZKF010000251.1 GCA_947311095.1 uncultured Flavobacteriales bacterium | reverse complement strand
GAGTCGGTTAAAAATAGGTGTTTTATTTTTAATTTCCTAATTCACACGAACCATTTTTGATTCTGCTTTCTCAATGTTGGGGAGGTTTTATTGTGGAATGCGTGAGGTGTAACCTCTTGCAAACTTAGGCGAATATTATTGATTAAAGATTAAAAATAAAATGTATTTTTGTTGTTTTAGAATTGGTTTGCGTTAGGGATAGAAACGTTAGCTTTTTATTTTTAAAAAATTTAGTAAAACTTAGTTAAAAAGAGCGACTTTAGAAGCTCCTTTTTGGCTTAGGTTTACTTTTTTTAACAATAAAAACTACAAGTGAATAGCCTGTTAAAACGCCCTAAATATTAATCGAATAAAACTTATACTTATGAATAATCCTTTTTTACTTCCCTATACTGCTCCGTTTGAAGCTATTCCGTTTGACAAAATAAAGCTAGAACACTATTTACCTGCATTTGAAGCGGGGATAACACAAGGAAAAAAAGATGTTGAAGATTTGAAAAAAAATGCTCCTTCGTTTGAAAACACTATCGAGACTTTGGAAAGAAGTGGCAAGTTGCTAGGAGAGGTGTCTAGTGTATTTTTTAACTTGAATAGTTCGGAAACTTCGGATGAAATGCAGCAATTGGCTCAAGAGGTATCGCCAAAATTAACGGCTTTTTCGAGTGAGATATCGATGGATGAGGATTTGTTTAAATTGGTAAAAGAGGTTTTTGAACACGAGGACAGAACTAAATTAAACGATGAGCAAATTTACTTATTAGACAAGACGTACAAGGGGTTTGTAAGAAGTGGGGCTAATTTGAACAAAGAGGACAAGGAAAAGCTTAAAGAAATTAATAGTAAGTTGGCTAAATTGACTCTTACTTTTTCGGAGAATGTAATGAAAGATTCGCAAGATTTTGAGCTTTGGTTGACCAATGAAGATGACGCAAAAGGATTGCCAAATGGAATAAAAGAAGCTGCCGAATTGATGGCTAAATCGAGAGGAAAAGATAGTGGTTGGATGATTACTTTGGATTATCCGTCTTACATTCCGTTTATGAAATATGCAGAAAATAGGGAGCTTAGAAAACAATTGAATGAAGCGTTTGGAGCTAGGGGGTTTAATGACAATGACTATAATAATGAATCGATTATAAAAGAGATTGTTGCTTTACGGCTTCAAAAGGCTAATTTGTTGGGTTATACCACTTATGCTAATTATGTACTGGAAGAACGTATGGCTGAAAAGCCTGAAAAAGTTTATCAACTTTGGGAAGAATTGCTAGAGGTAGCTTTGCCGAAATCGAAGGTTGAATTGGAGGAAATCAAAGATATTGCTAAAAGATTGGGAGATGATATAACTGTTGAGGCTTGGGATTTTTCTTATTATGGTGAGAAGTTGAAGAATGAGAAATTTTCGATTAATGACGAACTGTTGAAACCTTATTTTAAATTAGAAAACGTACTGAACGGAGCTTTTACAATTGCTGAAAAACTATATGACATTACGTTTCACAAAAGAGAAGATATTCCTACTTACCACAAAGATGTAATGACGTATGAGGTGAAAGATAAGAATGGTGATTTTGTTGCGTTGTTTTATGCTGATTTTTTTCCTAGAGATGGTAAAAGAGCTGGTGCTTGGATGACTTCTTTTAGAGGGCAAAACAAATATGACAATAAAAATCAACGTCCGTTTATTTCTATTGTTTGTAATTTTACAAAACCAACCGAAACAAAGCCTTCTTTGTTAACTTTTAACGAGGTTACGACTTTGTTTCATGAGTTTGGTCATGCTTTGCACGGTATGTTGGCTGACGGACATTATGAAAGTCTTTCGGGGACTTCTGTTTTCTGGGATTTTGTAGAACTGCCTTCTCAATTGATGGAAAACTGGTGTTATGAAAAAGAGGCTTTGAATTTGTTTGCAAAACATTATGAAACAGGTGAGGTTATACCAATGAAATATGTTGAAAAAATAAAAGAAAGTGCTCAATTTTTGGGTGCATATCAAACAGTTAGACAAACAAGTTTAGGTCAATTGGATATGGCTTGGCACAATCAATCGGAGATAAAAGAATCTTCTGTTTTGGATTTTGAAAAAGAAGCTACTAAACGGACTACATTGTTTCCTTTCAATGAAAAAACGACCACTTCTTGTGCTTTTTCTCATATTTTTGCAGGTGGATATGCTGCTGGTTATTACAGTTACAAATGGGCTGAAGTACTGGAAGCAGATGCTTTTGAATACTTTTTGGACAATGGTATTTTTAATAAAGAAATTGCGACTTCGTTTAAAGAAAACGTACTAAGCAAAGGTGGAAGCAAACATCCTATGGAGCTGTATAAAGCTTTTAGAGGTGCAGCTCCAAATACAAAGGCTTTATTGAAAAAAGGAGGGCTAATACCAATTAAATAATGACATGCAATTTATAAATAGTTTTATTATATAAAAAAACCAATCTTATGAAGCTTAACAATTAAACAAATATATATGGTTATTAAATTTTACTATTTATTGATATTAATTTTGATTACAGTTCCATTTTACTCATTAAAAGCACAAAACATGGCGTATTATACCGACTTGTCAGAGACTATAGAGGGAGAGCAATATCTATCTATTTATTCTTATGTAAACACTTATGTTCCTATGGGAAAATTACGCAGTATGAGCCTTAATGATATAGAACAGTTACTCAATAAGATTGGCGTAGAAAGTAAACATTCAAGCATAGATCTAAAAAATATAGAGCTATTAAACTTAGAAGACCCTAACCCCGAAAAACTTTATCCGTTAAGTGCGTTTAAGAGAATAAATGGGGTTATAATGATAGAGAATATTGAAATAAAATCATTAGGAAAACAATTAAAATTAAATACGACAGGAGAAATATTTATTAATGATGTTTATGTGGCAAATATTACAAAGGATTATGAAATAATAGATTTACAAAAAAATATTGTAGTTAAGATTCTAAATAAAGATGAACTTTCGTTGTATGACGGTGATTTTGAAATAACTTTAAAGGACAAAAACTTTAAAGACTTGGTAAGAATTGATGGAAATGGGAATTTTAAAACCAACAATAATAGTTTTGAATGGGATTTATTTGGTCAATTATTTATTAAAGGAAAAGGAATAAAAGCTAAAGGACGTTCGTTACAACCTGAATTATTTCAAACAGCATCAGTATTGTATTATGTGTTTTTTGAAAAGAAAATAATAACTCTTGAAGAAATTTTTAAAGCAGATGTGTATCAGAAAATAGAAGAAAAAATACGAATAGATTACAACCTTAAAGTAAAAGATAAGTTATGGAATCAAAATAAGATTACTAAAAATTATTATAACTTTAATTTGAGGTTTGAACAATTTATTGATTCAAAAACAAAAAAAATAGAGACAAAAAAAACAATTTCTAAAAACAATATAGAAGGGAATCGCAAGTTGTACGACAGTATTGCTGCCATAGCTATTTCTATACCAGGTTATAACGAAGAAGACTTGGTAAAGATTAACTTAAAGAACATTGAATTAAAAGTTTATCAAGTTAAAAGTATAGACGTTACAATTCAAAATGGTAAATTAACAAAATCTTTAGGTTTTGAAGAAGTAGATAAGGCTGTGGAGAATAAAATTCAATTAGATGGCAGGTATAATATAGCTTTTAATTATGCATTTTTAAATGGAACTCAGATAGTAAATACAATTTATTATACTAAAACAAGTCTTTTAAAACCTAGAAAAGCGATAACTAATAAACCTTTCGAATTAGATTTAGACAGTAATGGGAATCCAAGAAATTAATACCATTTTCCTTAAAATTTAAACCCATGAAAAATATAATTTACCTCCTCCTATTCAGTTTAACAATAAGCTGTTTTAGAGAAGATAAAAAAGAAACTGTCATCATTTCAGATTTAGAAATAACTATAGCAAAGGATTCAACGGTTCTAAAATTAGATAAAAAAGGTACGATTTATCTAAATGATAAAAAAATTGGACAAATAAAAGAAAATGAAATTATAGATACAAATGGAACAGCCGTATTTTATATAGCTAACGATTTTATTATTATAGACTATAAAAAAGATACAATAGGAGATTTGAGTAATAAATACATTTGCATAAACGACAATTTTTTAGGGATTTTTAAATGGGCTAAAAGTGGAGAGTTAGAGCGTAATCACGAAAGTTTAGATGTAAAAATCTATCCAAATGATACGACTCTTTATCGAACAGCTTCTTTAATTTTACAGTATGAACAGTATTTTAAAATAAATTTATAACCTTCTATAACTGGCTAAGAATAAATCAGCTCAATATTTTTGACATTTAAAAACTTGACTATTATTTACTACCTAATTTTAAGTTCCTTAAAATGTTCTCCCTACGGGAAAAACATTTGTATTTTATTAGCTAGAAATAGAACAAAATTTATTTTCAGAGATTTACATTTTTTTATAAATTATGGTATAATTATTTTCCTTAGTTTCACCTTTAGTATTTGTTTCAGAATAGCTAATATCTTGTACTAGAGTGTTCTTATCTTTTAGTTGAACGTTGCTACCGTACTCCGTAAGGTTAAACACTTTTCTTCGTTCGAAATTATATGCAATTTCGTTTCTAACCATAAAATATTTATCTCCAACTGTCGGCACTATTTTTTCTAAACTCCACGTTCCTGTCTCTTCTTGAAGAGCATAAGTTTGAGTTGGATTTTGAAAAGTAATTTTCTTTCCTTTTTTAGAATAATTTAAATTTAGGTAAACTATTTTACGGTTTTTAATTGTGGTTGTAACGTCTTCATCTTCTAACAAAATTTGATTTAGTTCCCAAGAAGAACCGTTCATTGTTTTTGTTATTTTTGCTTTTTTACAAGAAGTAGCAAAGAAGAAGACTATTAATATGTATGTTAAATTTTTCATAACTTTAGGGGTTTTAATCAAATATACGCACAAATAAGCCTTTCATTGTTGAAACTATGACAAAGCACCTTAGCTATAATGCTATTGGTTTATAAATCATATTGCTTTACCCTGTTTTTTACTATATTTATAAATAAATTACTTTCTTCTATCCTAATTGACCTTTTCTGTTGAAATACAATAAAATAGGGACAAAAAAAAAGCAGTTAATATAATTAACTGCTTTTTTTATAGTATTTAAAGTGTTTTATTTAAGTTTTCTAGCAACTTCTACTTCTGTAAAACATTCAATATGATCTCCGACTTTGATGTCGTTGTATTTTTCTATATTAAGTCCACATTCATAACCTCTTCCAACTTCTTTAGCGTCATCTTTAAATCTTTTTAACGAACCTAAGTCTCCTGTATATATTACTATACCATCTCTAATAAGTCTAATTTTCTCACTTCTTATTAATTTCCCATCAATAACGAAACAACCGGCTACTGTACCTACTTTAGAGATTTTAAATGCTTCTCTAACTTCGGCTGTACCTATTATTTCTTCTTTAATTTCTGGAGACAACATTCCTTCCATAGCGTCTTTAACCTCTTCTATGGCTTTATAAATTACAGAATATAGTCTAATGTCAATTTCTTCTTTTTCAGCTAACTTACGTGCTTGCATCGATGGTCTTACTTGGAATCCAATTATAATTGCATCTGATGCTGAAGCTAATAATATGTCAGATTCTGTTATTTGACCAACAGCTTTATGAATAATGTTAACTTGTATTTCTTCTTGTGATAATTTCAATAATGAATCAGAAAGAGCTTCGATAGAACCATCAACATCTCCTTTTACAATTATGTTTAATTCTTTAAAGTCTCCTAATGCTAATCGACGTCCAATTTCTTCAAGTGTTAAGTGTTTAGTTGTTCTAAGTCCTTGCTCTCTTTGCAATTGTTGACGCTTAGAGGCTATACTTTTAACTTCTTTTTCATCTTCTAATACGTGAAAACGATCTCCCGCAGATGATGCTCCATTCATTCCTAAAACTGATACCGGTACAGAAGGTGTTGCTTCTTTCAATACCCTACCTTTGTCGTCGTGCATTACTTTAATACGTCCATATTGCGTACCTGCGATTAATACATCTCCAACTTTTAGAGTTCCTGCTTCAACTAATAGTGTTGTTACATAACCTCTACCTTTATCTAGTGTTGCTTCTATTACTGTACCAACTGCATTTTTATTAGGGTTTGCTTTTAAATCGAGCATTTCAGCTTCCAACAATACTTTTTCGATTAACTCTTCGACTCCTAAACCAGTTTTCGCAGATATTTCTTGCGATTGATATTTACCTCCCCATTCTTCTAAAAGAATGTTCATTTGAGATAATTGCTCTCTAATTTTATCAGGATTTGCATCTGGCTTGTCTATTTTATTTAAAGCAAATACCATTGGCACTCCTGCTGCTTGAGCGTGATTTATTGCTTCTTTTGTTTGAGGCATTACATCGTCGTCTGCTGCGATTATAATTATGGCAATATCGGTAACTTGAGCTCCACGTGCACGCATTGCCGTAAAGGCTTCGTGACCTAGTGTATCTAAGAATGTTACTTGTCTTCCACTTTCTCCTGTTACTCTATAAGCTCCAATATGTTGTGTTATTCCTCCTGCTTCTCCTTCAATTACAGATGCTTTACGAACAAAATCTAACAATGAAGTCTTACCGTGATCGACATGTCCCATAACGGTTACAATAGGCGATCGAGCCTCTAAACTTTCTGGAGTGTCTTCAATTTCTTCAATTGAATCTGAAACTTCGGCACTTACAAATTCTACATCGAAACCATATTCTTCGGCTACCATTTTTAATGTATCGGCATCCAAACGTTGATTGATAGAAGCAAATATTCCGATAGACATTAGCGTACCAATAATTTGGGTTGCTTGTTTGTCCATCATTGTTGCTAATTCTGATACTGTTACAAATTCGGTTAACTTTAATGTTCCTAACTCTTCTTCAGCTCTTTTTAATTCTTCTTCACGTTGAGCACTCTTAGCAGCTCTTTTGTCTTTTCTGAATTTAGCTCCTTTATTTTTACCTTTTTTACTTAAACGAGCTAGTGTATCTTTAATTTCTTGTTGTATCTGCTTGTCTGTAATTTCTGGTTTAGCTTCTTTCTTCTTTTTAGTTCGATGCTGTTGAGTTGCTTTTTTACCTGCTTTTTCAACATTAACCTTTTTTATACGTTTTCTTTTACGTCTTTGCTTAGCTTCTTCTATTGCAGCTCTTTTTTCTTTACGCTTTTCTTTCGCTTTATCAACAGGAAGAACTATTTTACCTAAAACGGTTGGAGCTGTTAATTTTTCAGCTTTTGCTTTTATAGTTTCTATTTCAACTTTTTTAGGCGCTTCTTTTTTAGGTTCTTCTTTTTCAGGCGTTTTCTCAACTTTTATAGGCGCTTTTTTAATTGGCGTAGCCTTCTTTTGTTGTGGTTTAGTTTTCTTTTTAGAATTTTTTGTTGGTAACTCTATTTTACCTAACACAGAAGGTCCAGAAAGTTTTGCTGATTCAGCTTTAATTGTTTCTGTAACTTTTTCTACTTCTTCTATTGGAGCTGTTTCTTCTACCTCAACTTTAGATTCGACTTCTTCTGTTTTTTCTTTTGTTGATTTTTTATTCCCAGGAAGATCTATTTTACCTATAACCTTTAAACCTGTAGCGTTTTCTTGTGCTTCCTTTTCAGCTTTTCTCTTTGCTTGTTCTGCACGTTCTTTCTCTGCTTGTTTTTTCTTGGCATCAATTTCTTTTTGCACTTCTTTCTCAGAACGAACTTCGTTTACTTTTTCTTTTACTGATTTAGACTTTTGAAATTCACCCAACAGTTTTTCGTAAATAGCAGGTTCTATTTTTGTATTGGGGCTAGTACTCATTTCTATCCCATGAGAATCCAAAAACTCAACGATTGTTGAAATTCCTACATTTAGTTCTCTTGCTACTTTACTTAATCTTTTAACGGCCATTTATTTAAAAATTCGTTGTTTTATTTTAGCTTCTCTGAATATACTTTTTCAGAGTTAATAATCCGATGTAAATATACATCTTCGTTTGTTTTAAATAGCTAAATTTTTCAACAAATTTAGCTATTTAATATGGTTTTATTTTTATTAATTGTAAAAAAATATGTTTTTTCTACATTAATTTAGTTTTATTCAAACTCTGATTTTATTATTTTAATAATTTCAGCAACTGTTTCGTCTTCCAAATCGGTTCTTTTTACCAATTCTTCTTTACTCAATTCTATTACCGATTTTGCTGTGTCGCAACCTATTGCTTTCAACTCGTCAATAATCCAACCGTCAATTTCATCTGAAAATTCATCTAAATCTACATCATCTATGTCTTCAGCGCCTTCCCTATATACGTCTATTTCGTATCCTACTAATTTTGAGGCTAATTTAATATTATTTCCTCCTCTACCGATAGCTAAAGAAACCTGATCTGGTTTTAGGTAAACGTTTACTCTTCCTTCTTCTTCATTTATCTCTATAGCATCTAAAGAGCTAATTTTTGCAGGACTAAGCGCACGTTGAATTAATAGTTTCTTATTTTCTGTAAAATTAATTACATCTATATTTTCATTTCTTAATTCTCTAACAATACCATGAATACGAGCTCCTTTCATTCCAACACAAGCTCCAACTGGATCGAGTCTTTCGTCGTATGATTCTAGTGCTACTTTTGCTCTTTCTCCTGGTTCTCTTACTATGTTTTTTATTGTAATTAAACCGTCAAAAACTTCTGGAACTTCTAATTCAAAAAGGCGCTCTAAAAATTTATTGTCTGTTCGAGATAAAATAATTACAGGGGTATTGTTTTTCAATTCTACTCTTGATATTACAGCTCTTAACGTTTCTCCTTTTTTAAAGTACTCAGATGGAATTTGTTCAAATTTAGGCAAAATTAACTCATTATCTTCATCATCTAGAACCAATATTTCTCTTTTCCAGATTTGATAAACTTCACCTGTTACGATTTCTCCTATTTTATCTTTATAAATTTTATAAACATTATCTTTTTCTAATTCTAAAATTCTAGAAACTAAATTTTGACGTAACGATAAAATATTTCTTCTTCCAAAATCCTGCATATGAATTTCTTCTGAAACTTCTTCCCCTACCTCAAAATCTGGCTCTATTTTTATTGCTTCTGAATATGCAATTTCAATATTAGGATCTTCAACTTCTCCATCTGGAACGATTTCTCTATTTAACCAAATTTCTAAATCTCCTTTATCTGGATTTACAATCACATCTACGTGTTCGTCTGTTCCATATTTCTTTTTAAGTGTTGATCTAAATACATCTTCCAGAATACGCATCATGGTGACTCTGTCGATGTTCTTCATTTCTTTAAACTCCGAAAAGGACTCTATTAAATTTAAAGCATTCATTTGTCTATTTTTTATTTAAATGAGATAACTATTTTAGTTTCTTTAATATCTTCTAATAATATATTGTGTTGTCTTACGACTAATTCTTTTTTCTTTCTTCCTTCTATTTTCTCTTTCGACTCAGTTTCAACTACTATATTCGTATCTGTGACTTCTATCAACTTTCCTTCTACACTACCTTGTTCTTTAAATAACACTTTTACATTTCGCCCTATATTCTTAATATATTGCTGATGCACCTTAAATGGATTGGTTAACCCTGGTGTTGTAACCGATAATTCAAAATCTTCTACTTCTCGATCTAGATTATGTTCTATATTTCGACTAACTCTAATACAACTATGTATTGAAGCGCCTCCATTCATATTGTCTATTTCTACAAGAATTTGATTGGAACTAGAAATTTCGATACTTACCAAATAGGTACCGTCGTTCATTTCGTCCATTCTTTCTTGAGCCAATGCTTGTACAGTTGCTTTTTTTATCATTGTTAATTTACAGAAAGAGGGGACTAATGTCCCCTCTTTTTTATTGTTATCTAAAAATTCGATATGCAAATATACATAGAATTTGATTTAAATCCTAATTTTTTTTCTATTTTGCTACTGGATTTATTTTTGCCTTAATTCTGACTACGGTATTTGCTGGTTCTGTATTTGCTGTTACTGTAACTGTTTTTTCTTGTGGCTTTCCTGCCTGCCCTTGACTAGGTC
>CAMZKF010000250.1 GCA_947311095.1 uncultured Flavobacteriales bacterium | reverse complement strand
CTTTTCCAAGACAGACCTAAGACGGAAATTTTTGTTTAACTGTTTTCTCAATATTGGGGAGGTTTTATTGAGGAATGAGAAGAATGAAACAGATACTTGATTATATATTTTAATTCTTCTATATTTGTTCTATATTTTTTAACATAAACATTATGGAAGCATTTAGACAAACTTACGAAGTCGTTAACAATAAACTAATTATAACACTCCCCAACGATTTTAAAGCAGACAAAGTTGATGTTATTGTATTGCCTTCTCAAAAGGTAGAAACAGATTGGTATAACGAACTCACAGAAGAGCAAAAAGATGATATCGAAATCGGATTAAAAGAATTGGACGAAGGCAAAGGAATACCTCACGCACAAGTACAAAAAGAAATTGATAAACTATTTGGAAGAATATGAAGTACAAAGTAGTTTGGTCGCCTAGAGCTCAAAAAAAACATATTGAAACGCTCAAAAACGTAAAAGAGAATTGGAATATTGAAGTTGCCGAAAAGGTAGAAAAAATGATTCAAACCAAAATTTCACTTTTAGAACAAAATAAAGAGCTCTGTCCTATTTCTAAAATTAAAGGAGTTAGAAAATGTGTTATTTCTAAACAAACTTCTTTAGTCTATAGAATTAAAAATGATGCAATTGAAATTGTTACATTAATTGACAATAAAGCTAATAGGGTTTATTAGGTTTTATTGCGGAAGGCGAGGAGTGTAACGGTGGCAGAGTTATGACTTTTGTACAAGTTACCTAAAACAAAGTAACCTTATTTTCGATTTATAACAAAGGAGAAAAATACTCTATTTCTGATAAGGAAATTAAAAAACTGATTAAGGAGTTGTGAAATAATTCTTTTATTTTTGATAAAATCTCTGTGCACCCATATATTATGCTATTTTCTCAATGTTGAGAAAGTTTTATTGCGGAATGCTCGGAGTGTAACACTTTACGCTATTTCCTCAATATTGAGAAGGTTTTATTGTGGAATGCGTGGAGTGTAACTGCGAAAAGTTTAAGAATCCAAGGACTAGAGAGAGTTTAGGTAAGTATATATAGATATAAACTTTAATCGATCCAATGTTGGATATCTTTCTTGATAAAAAAGAGGCATATACGACTCTTTAAGAATCTCTTTATTATTAATTAAATCAAAATAATAGATAGAATAAGTCTCCCCCCCACTAACCATAACTCCAAGATTGGTCTTATGGTTAATAATTAAATTTAATGAATCATTATTTAAACCCTTTAATTCTTGATAGTTACATTTAAATAAAGTTGACTTTAATCTGGTTTTATTTATTCTACGAAAGTGAACGCAAGATGAATCTCTTCTATAATAAACCATCAACTTATAAATCTCATTATTAAAAATTCCTACTCCCTTAATTTTTCCTTTAGTTTCTAAAAATTCTTTGCTATAAAAAACAATTGAAGAATATTTTTTTATTTTTTGTCGTTTTAAAATAGCTGATTTAAACCCTTGAAACCTACCTTCTTCTTGTCCAAAAAGTATACTGCTGTTTAGCAGTAATATAATAATTGATAGGCAATAAAAATTCATAATAATAACTTTAATTAGATACTTTGTATTGACCTGGTGTTGCAGTCTCATTTAACTGTAACTCTTCTTTATTTACTTGTGACGACTTTAACTTATTGATTTGAGTATTTAATTCTTTTGCATCTTTTTGACCAGCATCAGTACTGTGACTATAGTGCTCCTGTCCCCAAGCCTCATGATCTTCATCAGAGTTCTTTCCTATACCACTTACATGTGCACCAATTTCATGTCCAATAATCTTAGCTTCCTTTTTCAATATAGACACATCAGCAACCCCAAGTTCTTTAGTTCCTAAACTTTCTTCAGTTTGATCTAAGACGACAAAAATTGTTTCTTTATTTTTATCTATTAACACTATCTCAAATTCAGAAATACTTTTATCTAAGCCAATTGTCATTGTATTTTCTCCTATCTCTACATTCGGAGGTAAAACAGTATTCAAATTCTCATCAATATATTTAGTTGTTTCTCCTAAAGCTCTATTTGAAGTATTTCCTATGGTAAAATATACATCTTTTTTAGGGTTGTTAATGTATTCATTAATCATATGCCTACCTTTCTCTGTACTATTAAGATAATTAATAATTCGTTTAAAATTTTCTACTGCTATTTTAGGATTAGCATCATTGCCTCTAGCTACTACAAAATAGATATCATTACCATCAGGATCCATAGCTTGGATAGGTGTATTAGCAGCAAAACAAAAAGGAGAAATTTGAGGATATTTTTTAGATAAAGCATCTAAACTTAAAAACCTACCTAAACGATTATCATACATCCTAGCTCCAAAATCATAAGAATTTCCTTGTCCTTTGACTTCATCATCTTTCTCCATCCCATTAAATCCATAACGATAGTCATTAC
Source organism: uncultured Flavobacteriales bacterium (assembly GCA_947311095.1). Lineage (GTDB taxonomy): Bacteria > Bacteroidota > Bacteroidia > Flavobacteriales_D > Parvicellaceae > S010-51. Next base: position 79 of record CAMZKF010000250.1, on the reverse strand, counting down.
TTCCTCCATTCCTCCCTGGCATCAACATACCAAAAGGATAATAGTCGGAGAAGTTTACAATATTCGAAGTATAATAATT
>CAMZKF010000249.1 GCA_947311095.1 uncultured Flavobacteriales bacterium | reverse complement strand
ATTAAATTCAGTATTCTCTTAAGTTTTTGGGCGTTTAAACAAGCTGTCCGTTTGTAGTTTTTGTTTTCAACAATAGTGCACTAAGCCAAAAAGGAGCTCATAATATCGCTCTTTTCAGCTAAGTTTTACTAAGCTTGTTAAAAAACAAAAAGCTATCACTTCCATCTCTAACGCAAATTAAGGTTACTGTTATAAAATTATTTACCTAAAATTAATAATTAACATCTACTCACCGAACTAATAAAGACGATGGATTCTATGAAAAAATATAAATAAAAAATATTATCTTGCGAGAAAATATATAAATTATGAATTTGTTAATACTATTAAATAGCTTTTTAGGAGTCGATTTTTACGATAATGATTTTGAAAAATTGGTATTTAAATTTGCTATTACCTTCCTATTTATATTTATTATTGTAAGAGGATTGTACTATCCTAATAGCAAAAGAAAAGAATATGCATTTTCTTTTTTTATGCTAGGAATTGTTATCTTTTTCATCAGTTTTACCCTAAAAAAATTCGAATTAGGAACAGGTATGGCATTAGGTCTTTTTGCCATTTTTGGTATTATAAGGTATCGAACCGATACAATGCCTGTAAAAGAAATGACCTACCTTTTTATTGTAATAGGTGTTTCAGTTATCAATGCATTAACAAACAAAAAAGTAAGCTATGTAGAGCTAATGTTTTCTAATTTAATGATTGTAACAGTAACGCTAGCAATGGAAAAATTTTGGTTTAATAAAAAAACAACCATTTCCAAACCACCTAAACGAGAATTAAAACAAGCGATTATTTATAACAATATAGAAAATTTAAAACCAGAAAACCAAACCGATTTATTAGCCGATTTATCAGAAAAAACAGGACTCAAAATCAATAAAGTTAAAATAGACTTAATCGATTACGCAAACAATACAGCTCAGCTTGTAATTTATTACCCCAATGCGGTTGTTTCTGTTGATTAAACCTAATATTATTTAGCGTATATTCGATAAAAAAAGAAACTATTTTGAATTTTTTCTTTCGAATGTAAAGTATTTATGTGTTATGTTTATTGTTAGCGGGAATAAATTATTAATTTAAAATTTTAAAAAAATAGTTGAAATTACTCAAAAATATATCTTTTTTTACTGCAATAACAATTTTAACAAGTGTTGTTTCTTTTTTATTGTTACCAATAATGACAAAACATTTATCTACTGAAGATTATGGGGTTTTGTCTATATTTAATGCTCTCATTAGATTTATTGTAGCTTTTATTTCTTTAGGAAGTATTAATGTTTTGATGGTTAGTTTAATCAATGAAAAAAAAGAAGCTTTTAATTTAGAGCTTCGAGCCTTTTTTCAAATATCATTGAATAATGCGTTTCTTTTTAGTTTTTTGATTGCTATTTATATTTATTTTTTTGATTCTTTTTTTGGGTTGCCAAACTGGCTTTCAATTTCAACTCCTTTAATAGCTTTAGGTATTACAAGTTTTGAAGCGGTTTCTGGCATTACAGTATTTAAAAATCAACATAAAGAATATGCTAAAATTATATTGTCTAAGTTTTTTATTGAAATTTTATTTTCATTATTATTGATTGTTGGATTTGGGTTTAATTGGATAGGACGAGTAAGTGGAGTGTTGTTGGGTTTAATGGCTTCATTAATAATTTCTTATCGATATTTAAAACAACAAGACTTTATATCTTTTACCCTAGATAAAAGAACGCTAAATAGATTGATTAAATCAGGAAGTCCTTTAATATTAATGAATATATCAATAATGGTGATGAATCTTTCTGATCGATTTTTTATTGAAAAAATGGTAGGAATTAGTGATACAGGGGTTTATAATGTTGGAGCTGTAATAGGAGGTATAGAATTGATAATAGTAAATGCATCTATAGCTGTTTTTAGACCGATGATTTATAGGTATTTAAAAGAAAATAAAAAGAGTACACAATTGCAATTAATAAATTTAATACTTTTAATAACTACTTTTATAGGTATTTATCTTTTTACCGATTTAATTTTTTATTTATTGGTTGACGAATCTTTTTATGAAGCAAAACAATATGTGCTGCCAATTTCATTAGGTTTTTTGTTTTGGGGAGTTAGCAACTATTATATCTCTTATTTTATATTTTATAAAAAAAACAAGTATAATATTGCTATATCGCTATTTAGTATGGTATTAAATTTAATTCTTAATTATTTTTTAATAAAAGACTATTCAACAATTGGAGCTGCGTATGCAACTACTATAACCTATTTTTTCATGGCTATAATAATATATATTGTATCTTTGAAATTTAATAATTATGATTAGAAAAATATATAGAAAATTTTTTGAGAAAACAGATGTGCTAGTTTCGAAGTTAAGAATTCTTCATCTTAGAATTAAATATCCAAAATTAAATCTTTCTTGGGATTCTTATATTGGTCAAAATTGTAAAATTGTATGCGATGATGATAGTAAAATGAATTTAAAATCTGTTTATATATCTAATAATGTAACAATGACATCGTCTAAGGGAGGAACTATAAATATAGTAAGTTCTTTTATCGGTGCAAATTGTGTAGTGGTAGCTACAAAACAAGTAAAAATAGAAGAAGGTTGCGAAATAGCAGAGATGGTAGTAATAAGAGATCAAAATCACAATTTTGATTTTTCTTCTAAACCGATAAGTAAACAAGGGTTTTCTTCTAAGCCAATAAGCATTGGTAAAAATGTATGGATAGGGGCTAAAGCAACAATATTAAAAGGGTGTAATATTGGCGATAACTCTTTAATAGCAGCACATAGTTTAGTCAATAAAACATTTCCTAGTCAATCGTTTATTGTAGGAACTCCAGCAAGATTGATGAACAGAAGTATAAATAAATAATTTTTTTGTAATTATAACCACGTCCTATGAATCCTTTATTTGTTCTAAAAATATATGTTTTTTTATTATTATCGTTTTTTTTTATTTATACAGTCGGTAGTTTTTTTAATAGTTTTTTTTTACAAAAGCGTACTACTTATGAGTTATTTCAAAAGTTAACAATCGGTTTAATAACTGTTGTTTCAGCATATGCTATTTATAACACTTCTGGTAAAACGATATTATTATTGAATTTTTTATTGGGAGGAGGGCTTATTTTGTATAATAAAAAACAGATAAACTTAAAGTTTTTTAAAAAGAGAATAAGAATTGACAAAGAGGTAAAATATGTAGTAATAGCTTTAACTATATTATATGTTCTCCAGTTAAATACTATGTTCTCTATTTTTAACGGAGATGTTAAATTGATTAATCCTGATTATTCTTTTTATTCTAGATTATCGGAATATTTAAATATTTCAGGTAACGAAAATTCAACAATTGATTATTTTTTATCATCAAACGATAGTGTTTCCCCCTATCATTTTTTTGATTTATGGCTAGCGGCTATGGTTTATAATTTTTTCACATCCATCCCCAATATGCTTTAATATTAGTTTCTTATACAATAATCTATTCGTTTATTTATATTGGAGCAGTTAGTCTTATTCGAAGTATAAAAAAAAGAGTTAATAAAAAAGAAAGTAAAAAAGATTACTTGAGTGCTTATTTTATATTCTTTATTTCTTTATTTGGTATATTTTATCCTCAAGAAATAGAAATATTAAAATCTGACCTTTGGACGTCTAGTGTATTTATATTTCCAAAGTTTGCTATTATATATATGTTAACAATCTGGATGTTTATTTCTATTTTAGAAAAAAAACATTTTGTAACGAGTATTATTGTTAGTATTGCAGCTGTTAGTTATGTAGTTGTAGCTCCTTCTATATTTCTTAGTTTAAGTTCTTTTTTTTTATTTCTTAGCCTAAAAAGAAAAAACAATATAAGAGTTTTTTTTATAAATCTAACTCCTTTATTTGTAACGGGGTTATATTTTATCTTTTTTTATGGGATATATGGTAAAGAGAGTTCAACTTCTATATCTCTAAATGAATTTATCCAAAGTTCTAGCTCTTTTATATGGCTAAAAACAGGAGTGAATATATTTATAAAAACTAGTTTGCAAATATTAGTGACAACAAGTCCTTATTTAGTCCTTATTTTTTATTTAAGAAAACAAATTTTTATAATAAAGGATATATATATATATACAATATTGACAATTATTTTTAGCTTAATAACATGGGTTGTGATGCATACAATGCATGACTCTGTTCAACTATGGAGTAATATTTATTTACCAATGATAAATATTTTATTTTTTTCTTTAATTATTCTGGGGTTGTTTTTTGAGCAAAAGAAAAAAATACTTATATTTTTGTTTGTAATTATATTACTTTTCTTGAATGAGCAAACTACCAATGTTTCTCCTATAGTCTCTGTAAAAAAATATAATTATATTACATCAATAATACAACAACAACAACCTAGGTATGTTTTTTTAAAAGAAGAAGAAGAGTATGTTAATTTTTTTGATAAAGCAGAAATGGTATATAAAGGAAAAACACAAACATTAGCACGAATACATAAGCCTTTTATTATTGCTTGTTTATCTAGCTTCGAAATCCCCATAGAGAATGAAAATGAAAAAAAATTTAACGATAACTTAATATTTAATAGGTATATTAACAATTTAAAAAAGGAACATTCTTTTATAGGTTACTGTGAAGCTCAAAATTCATTTGTAACAGAGTTTAATATTGATTATGTTTTAGTTAGTAAAAAGCGAAAATTACCAAAGTGTTTTAATAAGCTCTTTAATAGCTCTAAGATAGGTGTTATTGATGGATATAATATTTTTAAAAGAATAGAATGTCAAAAATAAAAGTAACTTACATATTATCTAGTATCGATAAAGCCATAGCTTTTGAATGGATTGTACAAAATATAAATAACCCTAAAATAGATTTAAGTTTTATTCTATTAAATAACAAAAAATCTTATTTATATAAATGGTTGCAAAAAAATAATATAGAAGCATATTATATTAACCACTCAGGCAAAAAAACATATCCAAAATCTTTCTTAAAAGTTTTGAAAATTTTACGTTCTATTCGACCAAAGGTTGTGCACACCCATTTATTCGACGCTAATTTAATTGGTCTTTCGTGTGCTAAATTATTAGGCGTAAAGAAAAGAATATACACAAGACATCATTCTACATATCACCATGATAATTTCCCGAAAGCGGTAAAATATGATAAATGGAGCAATTGGCTAGCTACGGATATTGTTGCTATATCTAAAAATGTGAAAGATGTATTGATTAATTTAGAAAATGTAAACGAACATAAAATAACACTTATTCACCATGGATTCGATTTAGATAAATTTAAGAATCCTAATCTAGAAGAGGTAAAGAATTTAAAAGAAAAATATAAAATAAATAATTCTCCCACGATAGGAGTAGTAGCTAGATATATCAATTTGAAAGGACATAAATATATTATAGAAGCATTTATTCAAGTTTTAAAAAAATATCCGAAAGCGATTCTTATATTGGCAAATGCAACAGGTCCCAATAAAAAAGAAATAAGAGAATTGCTAACTAAAATTCCTAAAGAAAATTATAGGGAAATTGCTTTTGAACCTAATTTATTTGCCTTGTATAAATTATTTGATGTCTATGTGCATGTTCCTATTGATTCTAAAATAGAAGCTTTTGGACAAACCTATGTAGAAGCTTTGGCAGCAGGAGTACCTTCTGTATTTACCTTATCGGGAGTAGCTAACGAATTTGTTGAGGATAAAAAAAATGCTTTGGTTGTAGACTATAAAAATAGTGAAGAGATTCAAAACGCTGTTTTATCTTTGTTAGAAAATAATATTTTGTCAGAAAGATTGATAAAAAAAGGAGAGGAAGATATTAAGAGTTTTAACTTAAACTCTTTTATAAAAAAACTAGAAACATTGTATATATGAAATTTTCAATCGTAATCCCTACCTACAATAGAGCTGATTTTATAGCTCAAACAATAGAATCTATTTTGGCTCAAACCTTTACCGAATTTGAAATAATAGTAGTAGATGATGGGAGTACAGACAATACAGAAGAAATTGTAAAACAAATAAAAGATAGTAGAGTTCATTATTACAAAAAAGAAAATGCTGAACGTGGAGCAGCTCGAAATTTTGGAGCAAAATTAGCGAAGGGAGAATATATAAACTTCTTTGACTCAGATGACTTAGCTTATCCTAACCATTTAAAAGAAGCGAATGATTTAATCTTGAATAAAAAACCAAATATATTTCATTTAGCTTATGATATGAAATCTCCCAAAGGGCAAGTAACTCAAACACCAACTACAATAGCAGATGTTAATCAACAATTAATTAAAGGTAATCTATTGAGTTGCAACGGAGTATTTATAAGGAAGGAAATTGCTTTAAACAATGCTTTTAGTGAAATTAGAAAGCTGTCAGCTTCTGAAGATTATTTACTTTGGTTACAATTAGCCTCTCAATTTTCATTTCACCATAGCAATGTAGTAACAACCACAATTATAGATCATGACTTTAGAAGTGTAGTAACAACAAACACTAAATCACTCGTAGAACGAAAAGAATTAATGCTTAAAATAGCTCTTCAAGACAAAAGAATTAAAGAATACTATAATGGTTCTATTAAATTTTTAAAATCCAATACTTACTCTTATATCTCTCTTCATATTTTATTAGCGGGAGAAAAAAAACAAGCCCTAAAATATTTATTCAAAGCTATTAAATCAAATTTTTCGTTTGTATTTACGAAACGTTTCTTGGCAATTATAAAGCGATTATTATAATTAAATGAAAACATAAAGAGTGTAAATTGAAAACTAAGTTTGCAATTTACACCCTTTAATTCTATCTTTGTGTTTTAGAAAAGTAAAAAAATGGTAATAGAAAGAATTTTACAAAAAGAAGTTGAGGAATATTTTTACGATATTCCTGTTACTGCCATTATTGGAGCTAGACAAGTTGGTAAAACAACATTGGCAAAAAGCATATTATCTAAATTAGGAGAAAATAAAACGTTGAAAATAATAAGGCTCGATTTAGAAAAAAAATCAGATCGAAAATTAATTTCAAATACCGAAGATTTTTTGAACTACAATAAAGAGGCGTTAATTATGATTGATGAGATTCAATTAATGCCCGAAGTATTTTCTGAAATAAGAAGTTTTGTAGATGAAAATCCGAGAAGTAAGTTTTTGATTTTAGGATCTTCTTCTCCCGAAATTTCTCAAAAAGAATCGGAAAGCCTAGCAGGACGTATTTTTTATTTTGAACTATCACCTTTTTTATGGTGTGAAATAAAGGAATTGAAAACGATTGAAAAATATAGGCTTATAGGCGGAATGCCTGGTAGTTTTTTAGCTAAAAATACAAGTACATCATTTATCTGGTTAAAAAATTATATTCGAACATTTTTAGAAAGAGACATTCGCAATTTTGGGTTTAATGTTTCTCCTGCTATATTAAGACGATTGTGGGTTATGCTTGCTCATATAAATGGACAAGTACTCAATTATTCTCAATTAGCAAATTCTATGGGGGTAAGTCACACTTCTATTAAGAATTATATAGATATTTTAGAAAATACTTATATGCTAAGAATCATTCAACCTTACCATTTCAATATAAAAAAAAGATTAATAAAATCACCAAAAATATATTTTAGAGATACAGGAGTTCTACATGCATTACTTAATATAGAAACATTCAACGAATTATATGCTCACCCCATTTATGGTTCATCGTGGGAAGTAACGGTTATTGAAAATATAATAGCAAAATATAAAGGATGGGATTATTTTTTTTACAGAACAGCAAAAGGAATCGAAATAGATCTAGTATTAACCAAAAATAATAAGAGAATAGCTATAGAAATTAAAACCTCTTCTACTCCAAAATTAACAAAAGGATTTTGGCAGGCTATAGAAGATTTGAAACCCACAGAAACCTATGTAATTGCTAACGTAAAAATGAGCTATCCCTTAGAAAAAGGTGTTCTTGTTTTTTCATTGGAAGCGTTTTTGGAAAAAGAAATATAAAAAAATAACTTTTAAAGGGTGTAAACTGAAAACTAGATTTTCAATTTACATCCTTTAAAAATAGAGTTAAGAATCAAATGCTAGCATAATCTTTAATTTTATTATCTTCGCAAATGTGATGCAATTATAAATGAATAAAATCAAAAACATACTTTACCTATCTTACGACGGAATGACCGACCCTCTTGGTCAGTCTCAGGTTTTGCCTTATATAATTGGTTTAACAAAACAAGGTTATCGTTTTACCTTATTGTCTTGTGAAAAAGAAGAACGTTTTGAACAAAATAAATCAATTATAGAAAAAATATGTATCGATAATAATATAGATTGGCAACCTGTTTTTTATACAAAAAAACCGCCTGTTCTTTCTACCGTTTGGGATATTTATAAACTCAATAAAAAAGCGAAACAACTGCATAAAAAAAAACAATTTTCATTGTTTCATTGCCGAAGTTACATCACTGCGCTAATCGGATTGGGATTTAAAAGAAAACATAACGTCAAATTCTTATTCGACATGCGAGGCTTTTGGGCAGACGAGCGAGTAGATGGAGGTATATGGAATAAAAACAAGTTCCCTTACAAGCAAGTTTATAGTTATTTTAAGAAAAAAGAAAAAGAATTTATCATCGAATCCGACGCTGTGGTAAGTTTAACTTACGAAGGGAAAAGAGAATTGTTAACATGGAACATTAAGGAGTTGAATGAGTCTAAAATTAGCGTTATTCCAACTTGTGCAGATTTAAAATTATTTAACTTAAAAAAAACTAGCAAAGAAAGAACGCTAGAACTAAAGCGAGAATTAGATTTGCAACCAACAGATTTTATTTTAACCTATTTAGGCTCATTGGGAACTTGGTATTTGTTAGATGAAATGTTAGATTTTTTTAAAGTATTGAAAACAAAAAACAAGCAATCTAAGTTTGTATTTTTCACAGCAGACAACCCTCAACTTGTATGGACAAGTATAAAGGATAAGAATATTGATTCAAGCGATATAAGAGTCAGAAAACTAAACCGAAATGAAGTTCCAGCTTATTTAAGCGTTACTAATTTAAGTATTTCTTTTATAAAACCGTTTTACAGTAAAAAAGCATCTTCCCCTACCAAAATGGGCGAAATTTTCGGAATGGGAATCCCTATGGTTTGCAATAGCAATGTAGGAGATGTAGAACAAATAGTATCAGAAAATAATTGTGGAATTATGATTGACGACTTAAACGAAGTTTCGTATTTAGAAGCGGTACAGAAAATAGACTCTTTGTCAGTTTACAATAAAAGTCATTATTATAATGCGTCGGAAAAAGTATTTAGTTTAGAAAAAGGAATAGAGAATTTTAATTACGTTTACAAACAAATTTTAGGTGAGTAATAAAAAAACGATATTATTTATTACACCCTATCCAAAGGGAAAAGCTCCATCTCAACGGTTTAGATTCGAACAGTATTTAGATTTGCTAGTGTTAGACTTTCACATAAAAGAACAATCTTTTTGGGATAACAAATCGTGGGATAACTTGTACAAAAGCACAAACTTAATATTTAAAGTTTTTACTTTTTTTCTCGCTTTTTTTAAACGTTTTATGCTCTTGTTTTCAGTTCCTAAATTCGATTATGTTTTTATACACAGAGAAGCAACGCCAGTTGGGCCTCCTTTTGTAGAGTTTATAATTGCTAAAGTTTTAAGAAAAAAAATAATTTATGATTTCGACGATGCAATATGGATTCATAATGTATCGGATAAAAATAAAGCCGTAAAATATTTAAAATCAAATTGGAAAGTAAAATATATCTGTAAATGGTCTTATAAGGTGGTTTGTGGTAATCAATTTCTTGCCGAATATGCAGCAAAGTACAATTCCAATGTAGTTGTAATTCCGACCACTATTGATTTGAATTATCATAAAACGAAACCAAATACAAATCCTAAAATCACCATCGGTTGGACGGGGACACATTCTACCTTAAAACATTTAGATTTAATCATTTCGACATTAGAAAAGCTAGAAGAAAAACATGACTTTGACTTTGTGATTATTTCAGATAAAAAACCTGCTTATAAATTAAAGAGCTTAAAGTTTATAAAATGGAACAAAGAAACAGAAATTGAAGATTTAAATAAAATAGACATAGGAATAATGCCTCTTTACGACAGTGATTGGGAAAAGGGGAAGTGTGGATTTAAAGGGCTTCAATACATGTCTTTGGGTGTTCCAACTATAATGTCGCCAGTTGGAGTCAATGCCGAAATTATAGAACACGAAAAAAACGGATATTTAGCCAACTCTGACAAAGACTGGATTGTGTTTTTAGAAGCGTTAATGAGTGATGAGGTGTTGCGAAGTAGAATAGGTCAACTTGGGAAAGAAACAATTGAGAAATTGTATTCCGTAAAAGCAAATGAGTCAAAGTACTTAGCGCTTTTCGATTAAGCCATTATTCGATTTCCCTCCTTTGTAAATAATAACTAAGGCAATTAAATAAAATAATTCGGCAGGTATTTTATAACGAGATAGAGCTCCAAAATTATAGGAACTTAGACCAACAATAAACGCAAACGGAATAGCAAAGGAAAGAAGAAAAAAAACGTCTTTATTTTTTATTATACTTGAAACAAGTTGTCCTTTTGCTCTAAATAAAACGACTAATGTCGTAAACAGAAAAAACAAACCTTCAAAAGCTCCTAGCAATGTGGGTATGTTTCTTATTTCCCAAATATAAGGTCTAAAAAAAGTTACATTAACAGCTGCGGGAAACTTTTTTAAAACCCCCAACAATGTGTATTCCATTTCGCCAAGTGAATACCCCGATTGATGAGAGGTTTTCGTTAAGTATTCGTGCCAAGAATGAAACCCTTGTAGTGTGTTTTGCCAATTGTTTAAGCTATATTTTCCTGCTGAAGAAGATAACGAAGTCAAGACAAAAAATGAGGCAGAAACGATTGAAATAATTAAAATAGGAGTAATTAAATTTCGAATAAAATGACTAGTTATTTTAGCTTTTAGATTAGATTGAATCCATATAAACAATGAAGGCAGTAAGAGGTAAACTAAGTAAGGTTTCAATATAAAAATAAAATAAATTCCAATAAGTAAGTAAATAAAGCTAACTGTTTTTTTTTCGTTAAAAAGGAAAAGATTCGCAACCGCATAAACTATCCATCCAATAGCTCCTATTGTAACAGTGTCTTTAAGTACTCCAGAACTCCAAAGTAGCATGGTGGGAATACAAAATGCAGCAATAAAAAAAGGTTTTGTAGAAGAAGGATATAAACGATTAAATGTATTAAAAAAATACCATAATCCTAAAAAAGAAATAGACGAATATATTAAAGTAGAGGTGAAGTAGGAATAGAGCCCTAAAACATTTATAAAACTAGTTATTTTAGTTATAAATAAAACATCTTCACTTTTCAAAATATAGTTGTAACTAGGAGAGAAATCATGCAGAGAGGTATCAAAGGAATTAAAATATACACCGTAAGTAGAGGGTTCGAAAATAGAGGTGTAATTGTTTAGATCTCTCGCTGCATTGTAAAAAACAAAAGTATCTCCTCCTTTATAAATATAAACATGATACAAAGCATAAACCATTCCTCCTGCTATTTTTAGCGAAAGCGCAGGGATAAAATAACGGTAAATAGAATCTGTTTTTATTTTATTTTGCACATATAAAATCGCAGAAAGGTAAATAATAAACAAATAAATTATTATTAAACAAATATCGTATAGTTCGAGTTGTGGTATCATGCAATATTTATACTATTTTTGTAGTCGAAACAAATTTAACCAACCTTATGCAATTAGTCTTCGCTACAAATAACGACAACAAAATAAAAGAAATTAAATTGGCTTTGGGTCAAAAATTCGAAATATTATCATTAAAAGATATAAATTGTACCGAAGAGCTCCCCGAAACACAAAAAACATTACAAGGAAATGCATTGCAAAAAGCAAAATACGTATTTAAACATTACAAAGTAAATTGCTTTGCCGACGATACAGGGTTGGTAATAGAATCTTTAAATGGAGAACCAGGAGTTTATAGCGCAAGATATGCAGGCGAACAGAAACAAGCAGAAGACAATATGCAAAAAGTCTTAGACAACTTAAAAGGAGTAAAAAATAGAAAGGCTTATTTCGAAACGTCCATAGCTTTAATTATCGACGGCGTAGAACATACCTTTACAGGTCGAGCAGAAGGAACAATATTAGAAACTAAATCAGGAGCAAAAGGATTTGGCTATGATCCTATTTTTAAACCCAATGGATTCGAAAAAACTTTTGCTGAAATGACAATGGAAGAAAAAAATAAAATTAGCCATAGAGGAATAGCTTTTTCGAAAATGATAAATTTTATGCTCAAATAAAATAAAGGATAGTGTTTTAAATCAAAGGAAGCGAACTTTATCTTTTATTAAATTTAATTCCCCATCTTACAGTAAAAATAGTTATTTTAGCCCTTATAATCGTTCTCAATGCAAAGTAATTCGCTATTAAAAATAAAAAACCTTACTACTCAGTTTAAAACAGAAGAGGGTTATTTTACGGCTGTAAACAACATTAGTTTTGAACTAAAAAAAGGACAAACCATCGGTATTGTTGGAGAGTCTGGGTCTGGAAAATCGGTAACGTCATTGTCGGCAATGCGCTTAATTTCAGATAATTCAAAAGTAAAAAGAAGCGGAGAAATATTATTTAGAAAAGAAGAAGGATTTGTAGATATAGCTAAAATTACAGAAGCTGAAATGAGAAAAATCAGAGGCAACGATATTGCCATGATTTTTCAAGAACCAATGACAGCACTTAACCCTGTATTTACTTGTGGTAATCAAGTAACTGAAGCTATTTTATTACATCAAAATGATTTAACTAAAAACTCATTAACTCAAAAGGTAGCTAATAAATTCTTATATAAAGGTGCAAATTTAGTTAGAAAAACAGCAAACATAGGAACGTTTGGGCAGATTTCATACCTCAATAATAAATGGTTAACCCCACAAGAAAAAGAAGCTAAAAAAAGGACGATAGAGCTATTTAAAAAAGTAAAATTACCTCGTCCCGAAAATATTTTTGAGAGCTATCCTCATCAATTATCAGGAGGACAAAAACAAAGAGTAATGATTGCAATGGCATTGTCATGCAATCCTTCAATTTTAATTGCCGATGAACCTACTACCGCCTTAGATGTTACAGTTCAAAAAACCATTTTGGAATTGATGAAAGAACTACAAAAGGAATTAAATATGGGTATTATTTTTATTACCCACGATTTAGGTGTAATAGCAGAACTAGCCGATGAGGTATTGGTTATGTACAAAGGCAATATTGTAGAAAAAGGAAGTGTTAAACAAATATTTAATCGTGCTCAACATCCTTATACAAAAGGGTTATTAGCTTGCAGACCTCCACTAGATAAAAAACTAAAGCAACTTCCTACTCGAAGCCTTTTTATGAGCGAAGATGAGAAAGGAAATATGGAGTCAACAAAAACAACAGTTGCTGAAGTCTTAAAAGATTTAGAACTACCAATGGCTACAATTAAACGTAAAGAGTCAATTCTTTATGATTCAAAAACTCCATTGATGCGAGTAGAACACCTAAAAACATTTTTTTCAAAAGAAAAAACATTCTTAGGCAAAACAAAAAGTTACGTAAAAGCAGTTAACGATATATCATTCAATATTTACAAAGGAGAAACATTAGGGTTGGTAGGAGAATCTGGATGTGGTAAAACAACATTAGGGAGAACTATTTTAAAGTTAATAGAACCTACATCAGGTAAAATAGTTTACGATAACAAAATAATTTCTAATTTTTCGAATGCTAAAATGCGATCGTTGAGAGAAGAAGTTCAAATAATCTTTCAAGACCCTTATTCGTCATTAAATCCAAAAATAACAATTGGAGACGCAATAGCAGAACCTCTGCTAGTTCATAAAGTGTTTAAAAATAAAGCCGAAACACAAAAAGAAGTAGAAAATTTATTAGCTAAAGTAGGGCTAAACCCAGAACATTATTCACGATATCCTCACGAATTTTCAGGAGGACAGCGGCAAAGAATATGTATAGCTCGTTCCATAGCTTTAAAACCCAAACTGGTTATTTGCGACGAATCTGTTTCAGCTTTAGATGTTTCTATTCAAGCAGAAGTACTAAACCTACTAAATGAAATAAAAGACGAGTATAAACTCACTTATTTATTCATTTCCCACGATTTATCGGTTGTAAAATTCATGAGCGACCGTATTATGGTAATGAATCAAGGGGAAATAGAAGAAATAGGTTTCGCAAATGAAATTTTCGAAAGCCCTAAATCCAACTACACCAAAGCTTTAATAGATGCTATTCCTAAAGGAATAGTGCCATCATAGCTATAATTACAAAAAATATTTTTTTCAACTCATATCAAAATATAGTCTTAATTTTAAAGTCTTGATTGTCAATAGTTATTACTATTCTAAATATTTAACCTATCTTCGCAAAAATTCATTTTAAAAATAATTATGAAAAAAGTACTTTTACCTCTGTTTGCAATCGCATTAACAATGACGAACTGCATAAAAAAAGAAATACAACTCGACAAAATTACCACACCAACAATGGATCCTAGTTTTGCACTTCCCTTGGGTAGAGCAACACTTAATCTAGGCAATTTGGAACAGAATTTAGATGCCAATAACTTAATTTATAACGATGGTACAAATCTATTTGAAATTGTATTCAACGACCGTTTGTTTGAATTATCGGCAAACGATATGATAAGCATACCTGCTCAAACATATAATAATGTTTTTGTACTATCGGGAGCAAACCAATCCAGCTTGTTAGCATTGCCTGTCGGAAGTTCAATCACATTTACCCAACCATTTACCAATACATTTACCATCGGAAATGGAGCCTTATTAGACAGTGTTATCATTCAATCAGGACAATTGATAGTCGATTTAAGTTCACAATTTAAACACAATGCCACTATTGATATTATAATTCCTAGTCTAACATTAAATGGCTCACCTTTGCACAAAAGTTATTCCCTTAATTATACAGGAAGTACACCTATTTTATCCAATGCAACCATAGACATTAGTGGCTATACCCTTGATTTAACCAACAATGGAACAACCACCAATACATTTAATATGAGCATTCCTCTACAATTGACAAACAGTGGAAACGGATTAGTTGGAAATGAAACATTAAACACTAATTTACAGTTAAACATCAACTCTTTCAATGCCATTTGGGGATATTTAGGACAACAAACAAATATCTTGAATCAAGACACCTCTACCATAACATTATTTGATAATTTAGCAGGAGGAGAAATACACTTCGAAGACCCACAAATTAGACTCTCAATAGGAAACACCGCAGGATTAGACGTACAAGCGCAATTTTCAGCAGTATTTGCACCAACCAATAGCATAACCGTCAATTTGGGAGGGAGCGGATTAACAACAATACCAACCATAGCAAGAGCAACTAACCCAGGAGATACTACAATCACCACCCATATAATAGATAATAACAATACTAACCCAACATTAACAGCACTGTTAGACGAAGGTCCAGGAGAAATAGTATATAGTTCCACAGCCACGACAAACCCCAATGGAGTATCCCAAAATTTTGTATTAGGAGACGCTCTCGTTTGGTGCGACGCAGAAGTATCACTACCACTTTTTGGTTGGGCTCGAAACTTTACTTTAGTCGATACAACTAACTTCGATGCAGCAAGTGTTTTTGGAATCAATGTTTCTAATAACCTCACAATCGACGATTTAGATAAAGCCACCGTTAGAATCATTGTGGACAATGGATTGCCAATCGACGCAGGAGTTCAAATTTATTTTGCCGACACCAACCACGTACTCATAGATTCATTATTTACAGGAGTAGAAAACATCTTCGAACAAGGAATAGTAGATTTCACCCTACCTCTAACAGACCCTAATCACGGAAAAGTAACCCAAGCAACCAAGAAAATTACCGACATTGAGCTGAGTCAAACAACAATTAGAAAATTAATAGACAACAACGTAAAAAAATTAATTTATAAAGCCGTAGGATTGACAAACAACGCCAATACAGGTCAAAATGTAAAAATTTACCCAGAATATACCGTCGATATAAAAGTGTCTGCAAAAGTAGATTTAAAAGTAGATTTAGAAAATTAAAATAATAAGGGCGTTTAAACAGGCTATTCACTTGTAGTTTTTGTTTCTAAAAAAGTTAAACTAATTAAAAAAGGAGCTCATAAAATCGCTCTTTTCTAAAAAGTTTAACTAAATTTTTAAAAACAAAAAGCTATCGTTACTATCCTTAACGCAACAACAAAACAAACATAAATTATGTTACATCAAAGAATTATATTAGTACTGTTATTCATCGGATTTCTAAGTCGTAATAACGCACAACAAGACCTTACACTAATGAATTTGACCAATATTCAACAAATTCAATATGTAAATCCAGCTTTTCGCCCCCAAGCAAGAGTCAACATAGGTTTCCCAGGTTTATCATCTATTTATTTAAACCATTACAATACCGTTTTTACTCCAAAAGACTTATTCAAAGCAGACGGAGCAAATACTACTTTGAGAGTCGATCATTTAAAAAAAATGTGGAAGAAAAAAAACGACATTAGTTTAGCTACAAAAATAGATATTTTACATTTTGGATTCCGACTAAAGAAAAACTACATAAGTTTCAATATTACAGAAAACGCATTTGCTAGAGTAACCTTACCTGGCGATTTGTTACGTTTTCCTTTTACAGGAAATGCCAAATTTGACGAGTTAAAAGACGGTACGTTAGATTTTTCAGGTCTAGGAATAGAGTTAAACCACTACCGTGAATACGCATTAGGATTTCAACGAGAATGGAACGACAAATTAAATTTAGGAATAAAAGTAAAATACCTTTATGGAATGGAAAACATTCATACCAAAAAAAGCGATATAACTTGGAAAACCGACCCAGACACTTACGATTGGACATTAAAAGGAGAGTTTGCAGCAAATACCTCTGGAGTTTATTCCCTCATTGACTCCGTAGATAACAACAATGAAATAGAAAACGAAGATTACAAAGCTTACGCACTAAAAAGAAAAAATAGGGGCTTAGCTTTGGATATTGGAGGAACTTATGCTGTAAACGATAAACTAACCATTGGGGCAAGTGTAGTCGATTTAGGATTTATAAGATGGAAAAACGACAACAAAAACCTTGTAACCAACAAAGGAGAATTTGCTTTTGCAGGAATAGATTTTACAAATGCAGCCCTTACAGCAGACTCTGTAAGACAAGACACCATAAATGCAATATTAGACCATTTACAAAAAGACGTAGAAGATTCTTTTAGTGCAACTAACAATACCGATGCTTATACCACATCATTAGTTACACGCTTCTATTTAAGTGGAGCTTATAAATTATATGAAGCAAAAAAACACAGTGGACAAGCAGGAGCTTTGTTTCATGGAGAGTTTTTTAGAGGTCGAGTTCGACCATCACTAACTTTATCATATACCCAAACTTTAGGTAGAATGCTTCAAGCATCGCTATCTTATTCTATGACCAATAGAGATTATAGAAACCTTGGATTAGGGATGAGTTTAAATTTTGGTTCACTTCAGTTTTATGTTGTGACCGATAATATAATGGCAAGTAAATTAACACGATTAAAAACCGACAACAATACAATTGTTTACCCTTATAGTGCTAAAAATATTCATGTAAGAACAGGGATTAACTTTACATTTGGTCGAAAAAACAAAGATAAAGATGGAGATGGAATAAAAGATAAAAAAGACGATTGCCCTGAAATAGCTGGTTTACCCGAATTTAATGGTTGTCCAGATACCGATAAAGATAGT
Source organism: uncultured Flavobacteriales bacterium (assembly GCA_947311095.1). Classification (GTDB taxonomy): domain Bacteria; phylum Bacteroidota; class Bacteroidia; order Flavobacteriales_D; family Parvicellaceae; genus S010-51. The sequence continues at coordinate 1,071 of CAMZKF010000249.1, read as the reverse complement.
ATCCCTGACAATTTAGATGCTTGTCCAAACATTGCAGGTATTCCCGCATTTAAAGGATGTCCCGACACCGATGGAGATGGAATAAAAGACAGCGAAGATGCTTGTCCAACCTTAAAAGGAGAAAAAGAAAACAAAGGCTGTCCAGACAAAGATGCAGACGGAATTATAGACAGTGAAGATGCTTGTCCTGATGTAGCTGGTATTGTAGCATTTAAAGGTTGTCCCGATACCGACGATGATGGAGTTCCAGATAGTGAAGATAAATGTCCAACACAAGTTGGTTCTAAAGAAATGGAAGGATGCCCCGATACTGATGCAGACGGAATCCCCGATCATATAGACGGATGCCCAGGTGAAGCAGGAAGCATGGAAAATAACGGCTGTCCGTGGGGAGATAGAGACAACGATGGAGTGAAAGACAATGTAGATAAATGTCCTTCTATTCCTGGTTTGATAGAACGAGATGGTTGTCCCGAAAACGATACCGATTCTGATGGAGTTCCAGACAAAATAGATAAATGTCCTACCGTTCCTGGTACGGTAGCAAACAATGGTTGTCCTGAAATTAAAAAAGAAGAACAAGAAATACTAAATACAGCTTTTGATAACTTAGAATTTGAATCGGCAAAAGCGATAATAAAAGATGCTTCTTACCCATCATTACAAGCATTGGCCGAACTAATGAAAAAGAAACCAACTTGGAAATTGAGAGTTTCTGGACATACAGATAGCGACGGAAGTGCTTCTGCCAATTTAAGGTTGTCTAAAAACAGAGCACAGGCAGTAGCCAACTATTTAAAAGCAAAAGGAATCGATTTAAATAGAGTTACCGTTGAAGGTTTTGGAGAAGCACAACCAATTGCCGACAATAAAACAAAAGCTGGTAAACAAAAAAATAGAAGGGTCGAAATGAAAATTGAATTTTAAGGAGATTCAAAAACAATTTACAAAAAAAGGTCTGTTTCAATTTGAGACAGACCTTTTTTGTTAGTGTTAGCTAGATTTTATTCATCAACTAGCAAAAAAATAATTCAATTTATTTTTAGCTCATTTTAATATTCATTTGGTTTT